>DASRVI010000392.1:0-4187 GCA_035655135.1 Acidobacteriota bacterium
CAATTTCCAATGGGATTCTCAGTATTATCACTTTTATTTACTATGTCTTTTAAAGCTCTTCCGAATTTTTGACCATACTCCTTACTGATCACAGAATCAACATCCCTGACCAATTTTGTAACTTCTGGATCCGGCTTGATCTTTCCATCAGCCCAAAGCCATTTTAGACCTTCATGATAACTCCTTATGTTTCCTTGACTGAATTTAAGATTTATATAACCGAACGTTCTTAAATGCCCATAGGTTGACCTCACCAATACCCCATTTATATTATTGAATTTCCCATCCTCAGCCGCCACCAGCACCACATTTATACCTGGGACTTCCCTAGCAATCTGCTCTCCAGTATAAAAACGAGCATGTGAAAGAACCACTATAATGTCAGTCAAAGGTTCTACTTTGGAAATATAGTTATTTAATGTAGGAATTATAGGCAACAATTCTATATTCCTGGTGTTTTCTCTCTTAACTTCCTCAAAAAAATTTTCTTCCATCACAGCAATAAAACCGACTCGAAGGGAACCTTTATCAATAATGTGGTAAGCAGAAGGCGCAATCAGTTCTTGAGTATCCTTATAAATCAAATTAGCCATAATGACTGGAAACTCAGTTAATTTAAAACAAGAGATTACATTTTCTATGCCCAGATCAAATCCATGATTCCCCGGACAACGAAGATCATATCCCAAAAGATTTAAAAATTCGATCATAGCTCCCCCATAAACTCCCTTATGCATTTTCTGGCTGGCAAGAGTTCCGGTCATTATATCACCGCTGTCGATCAAGATAACATTTTTGTCTTTTGTCCGGATATTTTTAATATGATGACTCAATGCTTCCATTCCCCCAACTAAACGGCTTTTTCCAAAATAGTCTATTTGATAAGGTTTGTAAACACCATGAATATCATTGGTAAAAATCAAGGTAAGGGAACTTGTTTGGCTGCTCTGGCATGCGGACAGAAGACAGATTAACCCCCCCAGGAAAAACATAAGGATTATTCTGATGGGATGAGCGATCTTTCTTGAATATAGATTCATTTTTCAACTAATCATGAAGATAAAATATTCCTATTCATGGGAAATCTTATAACATAGGAATATGAGGTTGTCAAAATAGGATTAATCTTGTTTTGATGGGTTGTTAAGAGTCACTAAAATTAATGACTTCAAGGCTGAGTGTGAGGAAGGATGATCTAATCAGCTTCTTCGTAACCTTTTATGGCGTAATGGATAGCTCTATCAAAAAACAATATCACTCGGTTGTTCAATGCCAGAGCTTGATTCAATTCAATCACATTGTCAATAAAACCTTCAGCCAACACCTTAAGCCAAAGGTGACGGCGGAGAATAACAAGAGCTTGAATGACTTCTGAAAGCTTGAATCCTTCTTTTTTTCTTTGAGCCCCCAGAGCTTCATAATGAGCGGCTATTTCTTCTTTGGATGTTTCCCGTGATATCCATTTCCCCAACTGACTGTAAACTCTATAAACACGTCTATAGAGTTTATTTTCATCATAAGTTTGATACGTCAAAGTGCTTGGATGATCCCTTAAATTATTAATACATCTTATTGTTAGTTCATCAGCATTGCTTTCAATGAGGTCAACTAATTTCCTTGAAACAGTGAAATGAACAAAATATTTACTGGATTCCAAATTTCCCTCCCATTATTAATATATGGCAACGAAATTCTTTGTCAAATTTTAGTCAATCTTTTTTAGAATTATTCAACATTATAACTTTACTTATTTGATTATTTGTAAATTCCAAAAAATTGTTATGACAAAAAACAATAATGACAAACTAACCAAAACTCCTCCAATAGGTCCATAGAAACCAGTAAAAGCTGGCTTATCTAAAATATCTAATATTTCTTGAAAATCACATCTCTTGGTGATAGCATAAGTTCCCTTAATAAGTTCTTTTATCGAAGGATAAGCTTATTTTTCCAATTAAAAGTAAACAATTCTTCAGGAGGATCTATGAAATTTTCAAAGATTAAGTATTTTAGCCTAATGACTTTATTACTGGCAATCACTCTACTGATTTCCGCTTCTTTTGCATTCAGCAACGATATCACCAAAAATTTTTTGAACCGAATCGAATATCGTGAAATCGGCCCCACCCGTCAAGGCGGTAGATATGTTGACTTTGCCTGGTGTGAAAAAGAACCAAATACTTTTTATGCGGCCTCAGCCACAGGGGGCCTATGGAAGACTACAAACAACGGTATAACCTTCCAACCTCTTTTTACCAACCAACCTGTTTTTTCCATAGGTGATGTGGCTGTATGCCCATCAAATCCTGATATTGTTTGGGTTGGAACTGGAGAAGCTAACAACAGCCGAAGTGCTTACTGGGGTGATGGAATGTACAAATCCACAGATGGAGGAAAAACCTGGAAAAACATGGGACTTAAAGAGTCTCACCACATAGGAGCCATTGAAATACATCCCACCAATCCGGACATCCTGTATGTGGCTGCTCTGGGTCATTTGTATTCAGATAATCCTGAACGAGGGCTCTACAAGACAGAAGATGGAGGAAAAAATTGGGACAAAGTTCTGGATGTGGTGGTCAAAGGCAAACACATTGGAGTGGTGGACTGCGTGATGGATCCCAAAAATCCCGACATCCTTTATGCCGCGACCTATGACAAAGTCAGAAAACCCTACACCTTTAATCTGGGAGGGCCAGGAAGCCGTATCTACAAATCAACCGACGCTGGAAAAACCTGGAAAAAACTAGGTGGGGGGCTACCGGAAGGAATGCTGGGGCGCATAGGCATTGATGTTTACAAAAAGAATCCCAACATTTGTATGCAACCATAGAAAATGCCAACAAACCAGGAATGTCAGATGAAGAAAGATACCAGGAGCTTCTTGAAGATAAATCAAGTGAAGGAATGATAGGAGGAGAAGTCTATCGATCAGATGACGCCGGAGAAACCTGGCAAAAAGTAAGCCCAGATGGACAAAGCATTGGAGGCGCTCCTGCCTATTATTACGGCCAGATCATTATAGATCCAAACAATGCTCAAGTGGTTCATGTGTTGAGTGCTGCTTCCTGGGGAACCTATGATGGAGGAAAAAATTGGAAAAGACGTCCTCTCGGATTTGGAGGCGACGATCATGCTCTCTGGATCGATCCAGAGGATTCCAACCATATGTGGTTGGGCTATGACCATGGGATGGGCATCACTTATGACGGAGATAAAAACTGGTATCATCCTGACAATATTCCCTTAGCTCAATTTTATGCTGTGGGTGTGGATATGTCATATCCTTACAATGTGGCCGGAGGTCTGCAGGATAATGGTTCTCAAATGGGTCCCAGCACTAAACGTGATCACAGCCCCATCCAATTTGAAGACTGGCAGAGAGTGGGTGGAGGAGACGGAATGTACAATGTATTCGACTGGAACAACAACAGATATCTTTACAACGAATCCCAATTCGGGCCTCTCCAAAGAATCGATCTTCAGACCGGAGAGACCAAAAGCATTGCTTACCGAAATGTTGATAGAGACATGAGGTGGAACTGGAACTCCCCTATTCTGGTATCTCCACACAACAGTGATGTCATATACCACTGCGGCAATAAAGTGGTCAGATCACCTTACAGAGGAGAAACTTGGGAAGTGATCAGCCCGGATTTAACCACCAACAACCCTGAAAAGCTGACCACTGGTAAAGGTGGAGACGGAAACATTCAGTACTGCACCATAACCACTATTGATGAATCCCCTCTTATTGAAGGACTCTTATGGATTGGAACTGATGACGGGAATGTTTGGATAACAAGAAATAGAGGCAAAGACTGGACCCAATTAAACCAAAATATAGTAGATAATCCCGGCTATTGGGTCAGCAGAGTGGTGGCCTCTCATCACTTCCCAGGAACAGCCTATGTCTCCTACACAGGTTACAGAAGAGATGACTTTAGGGCTTTTCTGTATAAAACAGAGGATTATGGAAAAACTTGGACATCTATCACATTTGACCTTCCAGATGAACCTATCAATGTTATTAGAGAGGATCATAAAAATCCTGATCTGTTGTTTGTGGGAACAGAATTTGCTGTTTATGTCTCTGTCAATGGAGGCAAAAATTGGAACAAGATGAAAGGGGATATGCCCACCCAGCCAGTACAAGATATGGTCATTCACCCTCGTGAAAACGATCT
>DASRVI010000393.1:0-2067 GCA_035655135.1 Acidobacteriota bacterium
GGCGATCCACTTGCCATTAGAAGATATTTGGGGTCCCCTGTCAGGGCCTTTTCTGGTGGTGAGTGGAGTGATGTCCAGTGTGTCTAAATCCACACAGTAGATCTCTGTATCTCCGTGCAGGTATTCGGCATCTGGTTTTCGGATAGCGCTGAAATATATTTTATCTCCGTTTGAACCCCACTGAGGGTCATTGTGAGAATAATCCCCGGATGTGATTTTTTTGGGGGTGCCTCCTATGCGGGCATCAATGGTGTAGATGTGGGAATAGCCTTTGGGCACAGGCCCTCTTCCGTCGCGTCTCCAGGACAGACGGTCAATGATGATGGCGGACTTGGCCCATTCCGCTCCTCTGGGTTTTTTGGGAAGCTGAACTTTTAATATAGGGTCGGTGTCTCTGATAAACATGGTGAAGGCGAGTTTTTGACCGTCCGGTGACCAGCGCAGGCTTGCCGGTGAATTATTCAGGTGGGTCAATTGGGCAGTCTCTCTTGTGTCCAGCCACATGATATGGATCTGGGTGGAGCCGCTTCTATCAGAGAGAAAGGCTAGCTTTTTTCCGCAGGGTGACCAAACCGGAGAAGAGTCGATCCAGTTTCCATGAGTGAGCTCTCTCACTCTTTGTCCCTGGACATCCACGATCCAAAGGTTGCCGGTGTACCGGTCTTTTTTTTCATCCACCCACTGGCGCACAAAAATGATGTGTTTTCCATCCGGAGAGATCATGGGGCTGGAGATGGACTCCATGTACATAAAGGTCTCCTTATCCAGCAGTTTGGCTTCTTGGTCATCAGCCGCAAGCAGGCTTTGGAAAGCAAGGGCTGCAGCCAGAAAAAAGATGAGGGTTGAGATTATTTTTTTTGACATGATTTGCTCCTTTATAAATGGTGTTTTCAGTTTATTTTACATCCCGATTCAAGTTTATCAAATAAATTTTTTACTGGGCTGCTCTGGTTTTTTCCATCTGCACATTGAGCGGAGGAGAGGATTTGTCTTTGTCCTGTCCTATGTAGAGAGTGGTATGGGGAAAGGGGATCTCAATGTCCATCTCGTCGAATCTTTTTTTGATTCGGCGCTTGAATTCTCTGCCCACGCCCCACTGCTTGCCAGGAAGAGTCCGTGTCCGGGCTCTCACCACCACAGCCGAATCATCAAATCGGTCCAAACCAAAGATTTCAATGGGCTGAAGGATTTTATCCTTCCAGTCCGGGTCTTCCCGCATTTCCTTGTCTATATCCTTGATGACCTCCATCACTTCATCTGCATCTTCTCTGTAAGCCACTCCGATATCCAGGAGATAGCAGGAATATTCTTTGGTTTTATTGGATACAATATCAATGATGGAGTTGGGGATAAAATGAACGTTTCCTTCTAAGTCCCGAAGCCGAGTGAGCTTTAGGTTTATCTTTTCTACAACTCCGGATATTCCTCCCACTTCCACAATATCTCCCATTCTGATCTAGTCTTCAAGAAGGATAAAGAAACCATTGATGATGTCTTTGACCAGGCTCTGTCCGGCAAAACCTATGGCCAAGCCCGCGATTCCTGCGGCAGCCAAAAGGGGTCCGATTTCAATGCCGATTTGGCCTATAAGGATAAGCAGAGCCAGTGTCACAACTGTGACACTCATAGTGTTTCTTATCACTGAGCTTATAGTCTCAGCCCTTTTTCTGGATTCTTCATCATCTCTTTTTTTGAGAAACAGTTTAGAGATTCTTTTGGAAAAGCTTTTTACCAGTTTAAGAACCACAAAAAGAGCAATGAGAATCAGCACTATTTTGAGGCCTGAGGAAAGAAGCCAATCCTTCACTGCCATTAATAATGTGTTAATATCCATTTGACGACCTCCTTATTCATTTTTTTTTGGGATTTAATTTCAGACTCTAATTAACCTTTATTATATGTTTTATTTAAGTGTTAATAAAGAAGAGCCGCTTTTACTGGTATAAAAGACAACTCATGTGGTATTATTGAATTAGCCTGAATTATTCACGAGTCGAGGTTATAAGCTTGATGAAATTTAGGTGTAGCTGAAGCGACATTGAAGATGTTCTTGCGAAGAACGAAGTG
>DASRVI010000394.1:0-6080 GCA_035655135.1 Acidobacteriota bacterium
ATAGGAGAATTCCGTAAAAAACCCAGGTTCTTGAAGACTCGAATCTTTTTTTTTCTAGCATAGAGAATCAATCCAAGACATTTTCTCAAACAATTACACTTTTTGATGATAATTCTGTCAAGAGATTCGTGCAATTGGACCATAACCAGGATAGAATAAATCAAAAATCTTAAAAATCGAATTCCTTTAGGATAAAATAGGAAAGACTCACATTATGCTTCAAAAAAAAGATCGAATTGATTTCCAGGAAAAACTGCTTCACTGGTACCAACATCATCAACGGAGACTTCCCTGGAGAGAAACCCAGGATCCGTATAAGATCTGGATATCTGAGGTCATGCTCCAACAGACCACGGTCCAGACTGTCCTTCCTTACTACAGGAAATGGCTACAGATATTTCCGGACATCCGGACTTTAAGTCAAGCTTCCACCCAAGATGTTCTTAAGGCCTGGGAAGGATTAGGTTATTACCAGAGAGCTAAAAATCTTCACCGAGCTTCAAAAATCATTATGGAAAAGCACCAGGGCCAGATTCCTCAAAATTTTTCACAGCTCGAGAGCCTGCCTGGCTTTGGACCCTACACTACAGCTGCTGTTCTCAGTTTTGCTTTCAATCAGCCTTATCCGGTTCTAGAAGGAAATATCCGTCGGATCCTCTTAAGACTTATGGACCTGCACCATGAAGCCAGTCCTTCGACGGACAAGAAAATCAAACCAATTCTTAACTCTTTGTTTTTCCCTCAAGAATCAAGCCAGTTCAACCAAGCACTTATGGAGCTGGGAGCCTTGATCTGCCGTCCTCAGAATCCTTCCTGTCTTCTCTGCCCCGTCCAAAAACACTGTAAAGCTTTTCAATCGGGCACACAGGAAATCATTCCAAAACCCAAAAAAAGAGAGTTCCATAAAATCAAAGCAGTTTTGGGAATCATAAGCCAGGACAACCGATATTTGATCCAAAAAAGGCCTTCTGAAGGTCTTATGGCTGACCTCTGGGAATTCCCAGGAGGGAAAATAAAGCCAGGAGAAACACCTGTGAAAGCCCTTCACCGGGAAATCAAAGAAGAAGTGGGACAGAAAGTCATCAAGGAAAGATTTCTCACCAAAGTGAACCACTCATACACCCAATTTCGGGTCACTCTGTATGCTTTCCAGTGTGAGTTAAAAGAAAGACCTGACCTGAACTCCTTCAGACATCAATGGGTGTCTCTTCAAGAATTCAAAAATTATCCATTTCCTTCTGGTTCAGTCAAAGTCATCCAGTATTTACGAAAAAAATTTTCTGAAAAATAATTTTATTTCTATCTACACCCGGTTCCATCGGTCTAATGGACATGTGATTTGGGCTCACATGGACCAATGGGGAGGACATGAGTTCAACCGCTCCTGGGGGAATTTTTGGCTCTTCAGGTTTTCCATCCGGACTTCTTTTGAGGCACTTGGAGCTTTTGTCCTGACACTATTGATTTCTGATACTATCTCCTGATCAATATTTACAAAGACAAAAATGCTTTTCAGAGGAGATATTGAAAATTGAGCACTTGTTACTCTTTTTTTTCAACTCACCACCACCAAAAAAACGGGAACAGTTCTCGTTTTTATGGTTGACGGAGCCCATCTTCCCTCGGTATGATTAATGACAGAAACCAAAAAAATCAATAAAACCAACCATTTTAAAGGAAAAGCAAAATGATCCAAGAAAACCATTCCCAAATAATCACAAAAAATCAGCTTATAGCTAAAATTTTTACGGCAACAGGACTCGTTCTTTTTTTAATCCTAACCCTGTCAATCTGCACTTCTAAAAAAGAATTAAACTCTGTACTCTATGCTGAACTTGATACGACTCCTTCTTTTTTGATCCTTTCGACAGAGAAAGCTTCTCTGGACTATCAGGAAGCTATCCAAAAAAGCCTTAAACTGCATCCAGGGACTGAAGCTCTCACTTTTGATTCAAATGATTTATCCACAGCCAAGTCCATCCTTAAAGAAAAGGCGCCCTATTATGTGCAGGTATTCATACTTCCTGAGGAACTGGAAGTAAATTTTGGATGGAAGTGGTTAATCATGACATCTCAATTGGATGAAGATCCTTTTGTGGATACCCGCACAGGATTCATCACTGGGGCTTCTCCCCATGCAGCGGCTGATTTGGTGAAACGGATTTCAGATGCAGTTTCCGAAGAATTCCCTATACCGGCAAAAATGATTGATAATCTGGGGCCCAATATGCAGGCCAAAAAAAATTCATTCCATAAATTTTCACATTCCAATTTTATTCCTATTTTCAGCCAGTTTGTGAAGGTTGAGAGCCTTTCCCACGGAACTGGAGGTTTTCCTCAAAAACATCTGGATTCAATGACCGGAGCCGGACTCCTTCATTTCGGAGGGCACGGACACCCCGGACAAATCGATAATGGAATGACCGCCCAGCAGGTCACAGAGATTGATTTTTCTCCCTGTGTCTGCTTTAACGGAGCCTGCTACACCGGAGTGGTGGGAACCTATTATGAAATGTTCGGATCTAAAGGCACTGTAGAGAAAAAAACAGTTGAAAAACAAAACTCGTTCTGCTTGAACATGCTTCAAAACAATGTACTTGGATACCTGGCTTCCCTTCATCCTGACCACGGCATGCCTGTGTACCAGGAAATGGAGTATATGGCTTTAAACGGAGCCTCTCTGGGAGAAGTGATCAAATACACCTATGACAGTGTGGTTCTGGGAAATGGAGGCCAGCTTCCGAAGTTCGAGACCTTATCCCATGGGATGTCTTCTCCTGTGTGGACTCCTAAAGATATCATGCTCAAGGGCACGGCTTCCAGAGTACTTTTGGGAGATCCTTCGCTGAGAATCATGAAACCCTTTTCTTTAGAAAAACCATTGAAGTTCACACTTGACCAGGAATCAGAAAAACTCACTATAGGAACCATCATGAACAATCCTCAGTACAGAGCCATCTTTACCGATACTTTTCATGACACTTTGGCTTTTCAAAAAAATATGTTCAATGACCGAGCTCTTTTCTCTATTCCGCTTCCTTCTGGTTTTGAAAATCCTTCATCCGTTCAAGTCTTGGGTGCAGCCAACGGCCCAACCACCATTGAATATAAACTTCAGGGATGGGCAGTGGAAAAAGACAGAGACACCTCTCTCTTGCATATCCAGGTGGACCTGGCTTCTCAAGGATTCATGAAGTCAGAGTGGCGGAACAAAGGAGCGGCTGTGGGACTCGAAGTCCAGAAATAAAAAAGTTTTGAATTTATCACTTGGGTGGGGGCTGGCATTTTGAGCAAAAATAGGTTCCCCGGTTGTTCACTTTGATCTTCTTGATTTGTCCTCCACAGCGGGGACAGGTGTCTTCTTTTCCTCTATAAGGAATGAGCCAATCATGGGGAAATTCATCTGGGTCGACCTTTTTTTCAATAGCTGTTTCTAAAACCTTGTTCATGTTCTTATGTATCTTTTTTATTTGAGCTTCATCCAGTTTTTTGATGGGGGTTTTAGGATGGATTTTGGTTTGAAATAAAATCTCATCTGAATAGATGTTTCCGATTCCGGCAATCAGGCTTTGGTTCGTCAGAGATGTTTTTATGGAGCCCCGGCGTCCTTGGAATCTATTTTGAAAAGCATCCAGAGAAATATCCCGAGCATCTTCACCTAGGTCATTCTTCCTGACAAAATCTCCCGCGTCTTTGACCAACTCCACTTTTCCCAGCATCCTTTGATTGTCATAAGCCAGATGAAACCCATTTTCAAAATGAAATAGAACACGAGTGTGAGAAGGTTGTTTCTGTTCTTTTTTAAAATACTTTAAAAAACCGGTCATGCCAAAATGGAACATGATCCAGAATTTTTCATCCACACACGCAAAGATATATTTTCCATGACGCTTAGTTCTTTTAAACTGGCGGCCTTTCAGCTTATTTTCCAGTTCTACAGAAGTGATGTTTTGGAGAACTCTCTCATGTTCGACCTCCACTCCGGTTAATTTTTTATGTAAAGACGTCCGATTCAGATAACGTCTTAAAACTTCCACATCCGGTAATTCTGGCATCGTTTTCTCCGTTTTAGGATTTTGATTTTTTCAGCAGTTTTTTGAATTCATCCTCATTGAGGATTTTGACATCCTGCTTTTTCGCTTCATCCAGTTTGCTTCCCGGTTCTTCCCCTAAAACCAGATAATCTGTTTCTTTACTGACACTTGAAACAGCCCGGCCTCCTAGATCCTCTACAGCCTGTTTGGCTTCATCCCGGGTGAAATCCTCAAGGCTTCCTGTGAAAACAAATTTTTTGCCCTCTAAAGGAAGTGATTTTCCTTTTGTTCCTATAGGCTCTACCTGGACTCCGGCTTCTTTCAATCTTTGCAGTACTTTCTGGTTTTTCTCCTGCTTGAAAAAGTAATGCACGCTTTGAGCTATCTGGGGGCCGGTTTCTCGGATTTCCTGAAG
Organism: Acidobacteriota bacterium; assembly: GCA_035655135.1. Classification (GTDB taxonomy): domain Bacteria; phylum Acidobacteriota; class Aminicenantia; order Aminicenantales; family Aminicenantaceae; genus WJMT01. The sequence goes on from DASRVI010000394.1 coordinate 4,450, forward strand.
TTCTTCTTTATTGGCCTCTTGAAGGTTTTCCAGCGTATTGAATTCTCTGGCTAACACACGAGCCATATGCTCTCCGACATGTCTGATTCCTAGCCCATACAGAAATCGGTCCAGACGGGTTTTTTTTGACCCCTGAATTGCCTGATAAAGATTTTCAGCTGACTTTTGAGCAAATCCTTCCAGTCCCTTAAAGTCTTCCACTGATAGATGATAGAGGTCAGCCACATCTTTCACCATATTCTTGTCCACTAATTTTTTAACGATTTTTTCACCCAGTCCGTCAATATTTAAAGCATCTCGAGAAGCATAGTGCATGATATGACCGATGAGCTGGGCTGTGCAGGTCAATCCCGCAGAGCAAAAATAATAGGCTCCTTCCCTGTAGATCTCTGAACCGCACACCGGGCATTGGTGTGGCATGGAGAACTTCTTTCCTCGTTTTTTTCCGGGTTCTTTGATCCTCTCCACAACTTCAGGGATCACATCTCCAGCCCTGGCAATCCGGACCTTATCCCCGGGCCGGACATCTTTATTGTGCACTTCATCCTCGTTATGCAGAGTAGCGCGGCTGACTGTCACGCCGCCCACATCCACGGGCTGAAGCAGAGCTACAGGGGTCAGCATCCCGGTCCGTCCCACCTGCACCACAATGTATTCCAGGGTGGTGACTTCTTTTTTAGGAGGGAATTTCCATGCAAGGGCCCATCTGGGGCTTCTCTGCCGGGTCCCTAATTTTTCGCGAAGTCCATAGTCATCCACCTTGATCACAATGCCGTCTATTTCATATTCCAGGTCATCCCGCTTTTGGCTGAGTTCTTCCCGATATTTTTCTACCTCCTTGAATGAGGAGCACTTGCGGATGATTTTGTCGACTTTCAAACCCCACTTGGGAAGCTGCTGGATAACCTCCCAGTGGGAAGAAAACTCCTGACCCTCTACTCTCAGTATTTCATAAAAATAAATATCCATGGGTTTATCAGCCACTTTTCGGGAATCCAGGAGCCTCATGGTTCCGGCTGCCGCATTTCGGGGATTGGCAAATGGACTTTCTCCCTTCTCAATGCGCTTTTTGTTCATCTCCTGAAAAGCAGCTTTAGGCATAAAGACTTCTCCTCTCACAGCCAAAAAAGAAGGAGTTTCATGTCCATTCTCTTGATGCAGGCGGAGAGGAACCGCTCCGATGGCTCTAATGTTTTCTGAAATATCCTCTCCGGTTTGCCCATCACCTCTTGTGGCTCCGTATTTGAAGTCACCATTTTCATATACAATCTCAACTGAAAGACCGTCGAACTTGGGTTCCGCCACATAGACTATTTGTTTTTGGCCGACATTGCGGTGAATGAAATCATCAAAATCCCGGGCTTCTTCTTTTTCTAAGGCAGCATTCAGGCTGAGCATAGTGACCGTGTGTTCGATTTTTTTCAGTTTATCAACCGTAGGAGCTCCGATCTTCCGGGTAGGTGAAGTTTCTGATTGAAATTCAGGAAAAGCCTCTTCCAGATTCTGCAGACGTTTCAAAAGTTTATCATAGGTACTGTCAGAAATTTTGGGCTGGTTTTTCACATAATACAGATAATTGTGGTATTCAATGCCTTCACGCAGGTCATTGATCTGCTGTTCAGCCTCTTTTT
>DASRVI010000395.1:0-8596 GCA_035655135.1 Acidobacteriota bacterium
TCTTTGCATAGAACAAGGTTTTTTTGACATGGTTTTTTCTAAACTCAACACCCAAGAAAAATGAGCGCCTCATTCAAACACAAACTAGAATATTCCGCTTTTAAGGGCATGAAAATATTTCTCAAAATTTTGCCCCGCAAAACACTCTTTCTTATAAGCCGCTTTTTAGGAAACATGCTTTTTGCTCTGGATAAAAAACACAAACAGCTTGCCTATTCTAACTTAAAAACAGCATTTGGAGACCAATACTCTTTTTCCAAAAGGCAGCAAGTCATAAAAAAAACATTCATTCATTTCAGCAGTATTTTTCTTGATTTTATAAAAATTGCTGGATTGAATGCCAAACAAAAAGACAGACTGATTTCTGCACAAGGAACAGAAATTCTGAAAAAACATCTCCGCAAAAAAAAAGGGCTTCTCATCTTCACTGCCCATTTTGGATTTTGGGAAATTGCAGTTCATGTTTTATCCAAACATGCAAAGCTGAATGTTATCGCCCGTCCCCTGGATAATCCTCTCCTGGAAAAAGAACTGTCTCAATTTAGAGCTTCCTTAGGTTCTCACGTCATTTATAAAAAAATGGCGGCTAAGCCTGTACTCCGGGCTCTCAGCCAAAATGAAATGGTTGCTGTTCTTATCGACCAAAATGTACTTCTAAGAGAGGGTGTGTTTATCCAATTTTTTGGGAAAGATGCTTCCACCACTCCTTCATTGGCTACTTTTTTCCTGAGAGCCAGAGCTCCGATCATCCCCATATTCTGTTACCCAACCCCAAATCATGATTATCATTTGAAAATCATGGAAACTCCTCCCTTAAAAATCACCGGGGATCTTGACAAAGATGTGAGGAATATCACCCAAATATGCACGAATATCATAGAAAATGAAATAACAAAACATCCTCATCTCTGGTTGTGGTTCCATGACCGGTGGAGGAGTCAACCTTAAGATTTTTAGTTTTATAATTTTCTATCAAATCATTTTAAATGTGATTTACACTTATTAAGGGAAGAGGGCATGGGATGAGGAATCCCCTGTGAGGGCGGAGCGGGCATGGTTCCTCTTTAGAGGAGAGCGAAGCCCGAACCGGGAGAGAGATTCATCGCTGGTGAATCGATCGGGTGACGAAACCCATGCCCTTCCCTTAATAGCCAAAAAAAACTTACCAAAGAAATACAAATACTCTCTTTTTGTGTTTGAACTTTTTTTTTAACTGTAATATCCTGTATGTTCAGGACTTACTAAAACCTGCAGGACACAGAAAAAAAATGAGATCCTATAATCGAAAGCCAGACCAATTAAGACCCTTGAAATTTACCCCGGATCCATTAGATTTTTCTCATGGTTCTGTTCAGATAGAACTGGGAAAAACAATTGTCATCGCTTCCGCAACTGTAGAAGAAAATGTTCCCATATTTCTTAAACGCAAAGGCTCGGGTTGGGTCACAGCTGAATACTCCATGCTCCCGTGTGCTACAGAAACAAGGACCCGAAGAGAAAGAGGGGCTCAGATCTCAGGCCGCACCAAGGAAATTCAAAGACTCATAGGGCGTTCTTTAAGAGCCGTGACTGATCTGGAAGCTCTTGGGGAGAGAACCATCATCATTGACTGTGATGTGATACAGGCCGATGGAGGTACCCGGACCGCTTCAGTCACAGCCGGATGTGTCTCCTTAGCACTGGCTTTAAAAAAGCTCATGGACGACGACCAGATTAACCAAATGCCTCTGAAAAACTTAGCCGGAGCAGTCAGCGTTGGAATTGTCAATGGGGAAAGTCTTTTAGACCTGGATTACATAGAAGACTCAAACGCATCCATAGATATGAATGTGATAGGCACAGATATAGGTCATTTTGTCGAGATCCAAGCCTCTGCTGAAAAATATCCCCTTGCTAAAAACAAATTCCATGAACTCCTTGATCTGGCTGAAAAAGGAATTAAAGAAATCATCAAGTCACAAAAAGAACTTCTAAAAAAAAAGAGTCCTCTTTTCATTGCCTACAATCATGAGGAATAAATATGGATAGAATACTGATCACAGGAGGAGCCGGTTTTCTAGGGACTCATCTGTGCAAAGCACTGCTCAAAGACAACAAAGATGTATTGTGCCTAGATAATTTCTTTTCAGGCAGCAAAAACAATATCAGAGATTTTATGTTCCATCCTTACTTTGAATTCATAAGGCATGACATCATCCATCCTTTTTTTGCAGAAATAGACAAAATCTATCACCTGGCATGCCCTGCTTCTCCCATTCACTATCAGTACAATGCTATCAAAACAATCAAAACAAATGTCATGGGAACCATCAATATGTTGGGCCTGGCTAAAAGGACCCATGCCCCTATACTCCTAGCCTCCTCATCAGAAGTCTATGGAGACCCAGCTGTCCACCCCCAAAATGAAGAATATTGGGGAAATGTGAATCCAGTGGGAATTAGGAGCTGTTATGACGAAGGAAAGAGAGTGGCAGAGACCCTGATGATGGATTACCACAGACAAAACAAGGTGAACATAAAGATATGCCGGATTTTTAACACCTACGGCCCTTATATGGCTTCTGATGATGGAAGAGTAGTCAGTAATTTCATTGTTCAAGCTCTCACAGGAAAACCCCTTACTGTATTTGGCGACGGCACACAAACGCGTTCCTTCTGCTATATCTCAGATATGATCCGCGGATTGACATCCATGATGAACACTAAAGACTTTATCGGCCCTGTTAATCTGGGTAACCCCGCGGAACATTCCATCCTTGAACTCGCAGAAAAAATAATCAAAATCACAAAAAGCAAATCCAAGATCATACATAAGCCCTTGCCTAAAGATGACCCTGTGAGGCGGTGTCCTGACATCTCTCTCGCCATAAAAAAACTGGATTGGAAACCAAAGATCAATCTTGACCATGGTTTGAAGCTCACCGTGGAATATTTCAAAAAACAAATTCTTGAAACAAATTAAACATCCTTAATAGACAGCGAGTATGATAAAATTTCTTTAAAAATGTTTGATAAATAATTATAATACCATTTCGATGTAAAATAGGCATGAAATAAAAGGAGGCACCAATGATATCCCTCTCCACAATAATAACCATTGCCATTATTATCGTCGTCATAGCTTTACTGTCTTTTTTGATCGCCAAACAGTACAGAAAGGTGGGGCCGAACGAAGCCCTGATCATTTCAGGAGGATTTAAAAAGACCATAACACTTCCAGACGGAAGAAAACGTAAAATAGGGTACCGCTACCGCCGGGGAGGAGGAACCTTTGTCTGGCCGCTGTTAGAAACCGTGGACATTCTCCCTATGGATGTGATCAATATCAGACTTAAAACCCCTGAAGTCCTCACCAACAATGGAATTCTCATCCAGGCAGAAGCCTCATCTCAAGTTACCATCGATTCTGATGAGGACTCTATACACCTGGCTGCAGAACAGTTCTTAGGCACAGGAAAAGACGGCATCCGGGAGGTTTCTGAAGCCATCCTGGATGGAAAAATGAGAGCTGTGATAGGAGCTATGACTGTGGAAGATATCTACCAAGGAAGACACGTATTCGCTGACAAAGTCATAGAATCCGTTAAAAAAGAGTTCTCTAATATGGGGCTTAAGCTTCTCTCCTTTTCCCTTAAAGAAATCAGCGACACCCAGGGTTATCTGGATGCCTTAGGAAAGCCGCACATTGCCGCAGCCAAAAGGGACGCAGCCATTGCTGAAGCTGAAACAGAAAAAGAAGCGGTCATCAAGTCATCTCAAGCCAAAAAAGAAGGAGAAGTCGCCCGATTGAATGCCGAAGCTTTGATTGCCAAAGCTCAATGGGAAAATGAGGGGAAAAAAGCAGAATCTCAAGTCCAGGTCAACAGCAAAAAAGCCCAGGCAGACCATTCCTATGAATTGGAACGCTTCAGACTCAGCCAGCAGATAAAAAAAGAAGAGGCTAAGGTCCAGGCTATTGAAAAAGAAGAAGCCATAAAGCTGGAAGAAATGGAAATCAAGCGAAGAGAACGCGAACTGGACGCCACAGTGATCAAACCTGCGGATGCCCGAAAGTACCAGATCAAAGCCGAAGCCGAAGCCGAAGGATTCCGCATCCAAACCGAAGCCGAAGGAAAAGCCAAAGCCAGTCAATTAGAAGGTGAAGCCGAGGCAGGTAAATTAAGGGCTCAGGGAGCGGCTGAGGCAGAGGCTATGCTGAAAAAAGCCGAAGCCTGGGGTAAATACAATCAGGCTGCTATTCTTGACACCTACATGAAGATACTTCCCGAACTGGCGAAAAACGTTTCTGAACCTCTTTCCAAGGTGGACAAAATCGTGCTGGTGGGTGGAGATAAAGGAACCGGTGCCAATAAAATCACTTCCCAGGTTGCGGATGTGCTCGCTCAAATGCCGGAGGTAGTGAAATCCCTGACCGGTGTCGACCTGAAAGAATATTTTAAGGAAAAATTCAGTACTGAAAAAAAAGAAAAAGACTGACCCTTGAATTGAGATAATAAAAATGATTTTATCAGAAAAGGCAAATCAAATCGGTGAATCGCCCACTTTTAAAGTCAATGCCAAAGCCAAGGCGATGAAAGCCCAGGGAATCGATGTGATTGATTTGAGTGTGGGGGAACCCGATTTTCCCACGCCTGAAAATATTAAAAAAGCCGCTGTTAAAGCCATTGAAGAAAATTTCACCAAATACACCCAGATAGACGGAATCCCTTCACTCAAGCAAGCCATCATTGAAAAGCTTAAAAAAGACAATCATTTGGATTATGAGAAAAATCAAATCATTGTCTCTTCCGGAGCTAAAAGTTCTCTCTATCATCTTATTCAAGCCATTGTTAGTGAAGGAGATGAGGTCATTATCCCCTCTCCATACTGGGTAACTTACCCTCACTCCGTCTCCTTAGCTGAGGGAAAGCCTGTTACTATTCAAGCCAAAGAGGAAAATGATTTTTTGATCACTCCCGAGCAGCTGGAATCATCCATATCCCCTAAAACAAAAGCCATTATCCTGAACAATCCCTCCAATCCTACCGGCGCTGTTTATTCAAAGATGCAGCTGGAAGCTCTTGCAGATATTATTTTGGAAGAAGATATCTTCGTGATCGCAGATGAGATTTACGAAAAGCTGGTCTATGATAATGCTGAATTCCACAGCTTTGCATCCCTGAATCAAGAAGTCAAAAACAAAACAATCATCATCAATGGGGTCTCCAAATCTTATTCCATGACAGGCTGGAGGATAGGGTATGCAGCCGGGCCCTCAGAAATCATAGGTGCTATGAACCGAATCCAGGGACACACCACATCCAATCCCTGCTCTATTTCCCAAAAAGCAAGCCTGGAAGCTCTGGCTGGCCCTCAAAACACCATTTCCAAAATGGCTTCAGAATTTCAAAGACGGAGAAATTACACCTATATGAGGATGAAATCTATCCCCGGATTATCCTGTTTTGAGTCCAAGGGAGCTTTTTATCTGTTCCCTAACATATCTTCGTTTTTTGACAAAGAATTTAAAAACAATCAAATCCGCAATTCTTTTGGCATGGCTTATTATTTGCTGAAAGAAGCCAAAGTAGCGGTGGTGCCGGGCGGAGCCTTTGGCACTGAGGGATACATCCGCATATCCTATGCTACCTCCATGGAAAATATAGAAAAAGGAATGGACCGGATCACTCAGGCTTTATCTGAACTCAAACCAGCTAAAAAGGAAAAAAGAATCCATCTCAACAATGCCATCACTCACCACAAATCCAAACCTTCTGTGGATGCATCCATACCCATACAAATGAAAGAAGCCCTGGTCGCAGAAATGGAAACCCACCTCAGCTATGATAATTATTTTGAATGGAACGCTAATATCAACGGAGTTATTGTCCAACTGCGCACCAATGTTCCCCATCTTTATGACTTCTGGGTAGAAAACTGGTATCCAGCCCAGTTGGAGTCAGACTTAGAGCCTCATGGGATCATCTATGCGGTGGATAAAGTCCCAGGTCGAGAACCCAGAGTTTTTTACAATACAGAAACCAAAACAGGGGTCATCGTCAATGCAGATAATTACAGCCCTCTCCGGAGTCTTGCCCTGGGACTGGTCATGGACGTCTCAGAAAGACTTTTCAATGTCCATGCAGTCCGAGGCATGTCTGCTGAATTCAAGGGCAACTCATTTGTGCTTATAGGGCCCAAGGGAACCAGTAAAACAAAATATTTCTTTAACCTGCTTAAAGACAGCGACCTCCGCCTTCAGTCAAATGAAATGGTATTTGTCCGGTTTTCCGGGAGTCTGCCCTTAGCTGATACACCGGAGAGAAAACTGTTCATGCCCACTAATGTGACCAAGTACGACTCTCAATACGCTTCGTTTTTTGACAACAGTAAATGTGAAAACGTAGTGCTTAGAAAAGAAGACTGTAAAAATCAGGCCTGCCTCCAGGAAGATGACTGCCGTTTGGACCGAGGCTCTCCCTTCTGTTATGAAGCTGTCAAAAACTCTTACGCTATGTTGGATCCTTATTGGATCAAAGGACCTGCCAAGCATGTCAAGCGCAGTTCACTTCGCTGGCTCTTTATCCTCAGGAAAGACAATGTGTCTCCTCCCTCTGTTAAAATGGAAACAGAAGATGCTTTGAGAATGCTGGAATCCGGAGAAAGATTGGGGACTCTCCCTGAAGTAGGCCCAGCCAAAAGAAACCCTTTTTACAATCCCCATATTCTGCTCACCACTCCGGACCGAATGGAATCACAGAAAGAATTTTATAAAAAATTACTGGAAAGCACTCACTGCTTCTTAATAAACAGCGGCCAAGCTGAACCCGAGCATTTATTAGATATAATCAAACAAAATCAAGAATAATCAGATGAATTTAGATTAGTGAAATGAATGACAAAAACATATTCGACCTAAAGGCTTATCAAAAATTTTCCGAAGAGCTGAAAAGAGTCCTCAATGGACCCAATATCAAAACAGTCAGCCTCAACTGGCTGGAATCAAGAGCCAAATCTGCAGGGGTTAAGACAAAATACGGCTCTTATGGGTGGCGGGCAGCCATATCCAGCCGCATTGCCCCCAAAACCGTTTATTTGGGTTCAGAACCTGTGAGGCTCCCCCATCCCAGTGAACAGCAGAAAAGCATCATAGCTGCGGCTCCTGAAGAGCTTGATAAAGTGCTTCATCTTCTCAGAAGCATGCCCTTTTACCACATCCGACGCCGGATGGGAGAAAACAGAGTGTTCAATCCTGTGTGCAACCTGATTGTTTCAGAAGCGGATGTGATGAACTACCGCATAGGTTATATGTGGGGCACAACCATGTTTAAGGCAGAAAACAGCTCCAAGGACCACCCGGGACCTGAATTCACAATGATCCATATCCCGGAAGAACATCCCATAAAACAGCAGGTTCTGGCTATCCCGGAACACAATATCAACATTGCTATGGGAACCGATTACATGGGAGAGGATAAAAAAGGTTTTCTGCGCCAGGCTATGTGGGCCGCAGATACCCAAGGCATGCTGGGGCTTCATGCCGGCACCAAAAAAGTGACGGCTGTTGGAAAAGACGATAAATTGAAAAAATACGGAGTGTTTTTATTCGGACTTACAGCTACGGGTAAATCAACCTGGTCCTGTCACCAATTAGGCCTGGACCACAGCCGAGGAGAAAAAACTCTGGTCACTCAGGATGATATCTGCTTTTTAAGAAAAAACGGCTCTGCCCTGGGTTCAGAAAACAACTTTTTTGTCAAAACTGATGTGGAAGAAAAGTATCAGGAAGCCATGTACAATGCGCTCATTGACAAATCAGCCCTTTATGAAAATGTGATGATCAAATCCAATGGAGAACCGGATTTCATGGACGAAAGCTTGACTGCTAACGGAAGAGCTGTGATCCAGCGCAAAAAGCTTAAAGTTAAAATAAAAGGAAAAATGGTAAATATATTTTCTGACTCCATCAATCTTCCGCCTATTGAAGAACTGGACGGGCTGATTTTTGCTTTTATCACCCGGCGAAACACCATCATGAGTTTTGCCCAGGAGCTCACTCCAGCCCAGGCTGTTCTGGCGTATCTCTGGGGCGAAAGCACTCACTCCTATGCCAGCCAGCCCGTTAAAGCCGGTGAAACCGTCCGGATCGTGGGAACAGATCCTTTCATCATCGGATCCAGAGCCAAAAAGGTCAACCGCCTTTATGAGATCCTCATGACTCTGTCCAGCAATTACCCGGGCAAACTCAAGTGCATGCAGTACAATACCGGCGGAATGGGAGAGATCATCGAGACCTATGAAGAAAACGGAAAAAAGAAAAAAAGACTGGTGCGCAAAGTCAAGCGCATTCCTATAAACCTTATGGCCCAGATCCAGCGGGGAGATGTGCGCGGAACCAACACCTATGAGAAAGGAAGGCTGGGAACCCGGCAGATCATCAAAGCAGAAGGCAAAAGTCTGGATGAATGGGACCCCAAAAAATACTACTCTGAACAGGAAATCCAGCAGTACATCCACAAGCTGGTTCAGGGAAGACGAAAGTTCACTGAAGAGGTGGCTGAAGAAGGTCTCAGGGATGAAGTCTTATGGGCAGCCGAGCGTTCTTTTAGGATTGATG
>DASRVI010000396.1:0-2730 GCA_035655135.1 Acidobacteriota bacterium
TTTTGGTAAAAAAATGGCGATTAAAATAAGATATATAACGAGAAAAATGTTAAGATAATGTTTCCTGAGAAAAATCTTACGCATCACAGAAACAAGATGAATAAAAAACATCGCCATTTTTTTATGAATAGGTCAGGTTAATGAAGTCACAGCAAATAAGAAAAAAATTTCTGGATTATTTTGCATCCAAAAATCATAAAACTGTAAAAAGTTCTTCTCTTTTACCTAAAGACGACCCCACTCTTCTTTTCACCAACGCAGGAATGAATCAGTTTAAAAATGTATTTTTAGGGCTGGAAAAAAGAACCTATCAACGAGCCGCTTCAGTACAAAAATGCATGAGGGTCAGCGGAAAGCATAATGATTTAGAACAAGTCGGCAAAACCAGCAAACACCATACATTCTTTGAGATGCTGGGTAATTTTTCATTTGGCGATTATTTTAAAAAGGAAGCTATTGAATTTGCCTGGGAATTAGTCACTGAAGAATATAAGATCGACCCAGATAGGCTTTATGTGACTGTATATAAAGAGGATGAGGAAGCTTTCCAGATATGGAAAAAAAACATAGGGCTTTCCAAAGACAAAATATTTTATATGGGAGAAGAAGAGAATTATTGGAGTATGGGCGATACAGGCCCCTGCGGTCCCTGTTCAGAAATCCACTTTCAATCAGTCAAGGATTTAAAAAACAAGGACCCTCAAGTACTCATTGAGACAGGGAGTGAAGATTTCATTGAATTATGGAATCTTGTTTTTATGCAGTATAACAGGGATGAAAAAGGGAAGCTAAGTGACCTTCCTGCTCCATCTATAGATACAGGCATGGGGCTTGAACGAATGGCCACTGTGCTTCAAAACAAAAATGATAATTACGAAAATGACCTTTTCTATCCTATTATTAAAAACGTGGTCTCTCTTTCTGGAAAAGAACTCACTTCTGAAATAACCAAAAATGTATCTGTTCGAAAGATAGCAGACCATATCCGGGCTATAGTCTTTCTTATAAATGATGGTATTATGCCTTCAAATGAGGGAAGAGGGTATGTGCTGAGAAGGCTTGTAAGAAGAGCTTTTAGGGCTGGCGAAAAGATTGGGTTTGAAGAGGCTTTTCTTTTTAAACTTGTTGGTGTGGTCTGTGATATAATGAAAGAAGCCTATCCAGAATTAATTTCCTCCGCTAATTACATATCCAAACTCTGCCAATCAGAGGAAGTACGGTTTGCCAAAACTCTATCCTCAGGAATTAAAACATTCGACCTTTACATAAAGGAACTTAAAGAAAAAAATAAAAAGACCATCCCAGGTGATAAATTGTTCAAACTTTACGACACTTACGGCTTTCCTTTGGATCTCTCCCAAGAGCTGGCTGAAGATGAAGACATGAAAATAGATGAAACCGGATTTAATAAAGAACTCAATAAACAAAAAGAAACCGCAAGAAAATCCTGGAAAGGAGATGCAGAGCATAAAAAAAGAAGAAAATATGAAAAATTCAAGCACCTCAATGTTAAATATGTTGGTTATGAAAAAGAAAGTGTATCTGATTCTGAAGTCTTAACTCTTCTCAAACACGGAACAGAGGTCAATCAACTCAAACAAGGAGAAGAAGGAGAAGTGTTTTTAAACTGCACACCTTTCTATGCTGAGGCCGGGGGTCAAATCGGAGATACTGGGGTCATAAAAAATCCAGGATTTTCAGCAGAAGTCAAATCAGCTTATTATCCCATTCCTGATATCATTTCTCACAAGATAAAAGTGATTTCAGGAACCATGAAAAAGGGAGATAAAGTTGAAGCTGAAGTCAATGTTAAAAGAAGAAAAGCCATCAGTAAAAACCATACCGCCACCCATCTCCTGCACGCTTCTCTTAGAGATGTGGTTGGTTCCCATCTAAAACAGTCCGGATCTTTAGTCTCCCCAGAAAAACTTCGGTTTGACTTCACTCACTATTCTTCTTTAAGCCGATCAGAGATTAAAAGCATTGAGTCCCTTGTTAACGAGAAAATCCAAGAATGCATCCCTGTAACTATAAAAATAACTTCACTGGAGGAAGGGATCAAGCAAGGAGCCATCGCCATATTCGAAGAAAAGTACAGTGAAGAGGTTAGGGTGATTACCATCGGTGATTTCAGTAAAGAGCTATGCGGAGGCGTTCATGTCCATAATACAGGTGAAATAGGTTTTTTCAAAATTATTTCAGAAAGCAGCGTGGCTGCAGGAATGAGAAGGATTGAAGCCGTCACTTCAAAATCCGCATTGGAGTACACTCAAGAAAATGAAGAACTGTTATCTGATATTGAGGAATCCCTCAATGCCCCCCGAAATGAGCTCATGGATCATATTGAAAAACTTAAAGAATCCATAAAGCAAAAAGAGAAGGAATGCAAATCTCTCAGGCAAAAACTAATAAACCTGAAAAACAAAGAAAAGGAAGAAACCACTCATGAAATTAACGGAGTTGAGGTTCTGACTAAAAGAATTGAAGGGCTTAGCAATTCGGAGCTCAGGAACCTGGCAGATAATTTGAAGCAAAAATCAAACTCTGATGTGATTATTTTATCAACGGTTTTTAATAATAAAGTTTTATTGGTTGTTGCGGTTAACAAAGATATGACAGATACTTTAAAAGCCAAAGAAATAATAAATGAAATGGCTCCAATCATAGGAGGAGGGGGAGGAGGGCGCCCTGATTTTGCTCAAGCAGGAGGAACCAAGCCTGAAAAAATCG
>DASRVI010000397.1:0-3933 GCA_035655135.1 Acidobacteriota bacterium
TTCTCCATTGAAACCGATGCCAGCCCGGAAAATGTCCGCGACTTTTACGTATCCCGTCTGGAAAAACTGGGCTTCAGCGTGGAGACCAGCTCTTCTGAAACAGAAACCACCCATATGATCAATATCTTTTCTTCGGATGAGGAAAACCAGCGGGAACTCATGGTCAATGTCCTTCAGGAAGAAGAGGGATTGACTCTCATCACGCTCCAATACCAGGAGAAAAACTGACCGCAGCTTGATTTATTTTTTTTAAAAAAAATACCGGTCAACAAGAAATCCTCAGAAGAGAAAGAATATCATAAAATGAGCTCAAGAGATCAGCTGCCTTTGAACTTCTTGAACTAAAGGATAATCCTCAGCCCATAGTAGAGACCTCTCTTGAAGCCGGCCATTATACGGGTATTCGTTTTGTGGTGGAGACTGCGCAGATCAAAGTGGATGGTGATGAATATGAACTGACCATTCCCAGCAGGAAGATCATTGTGAATGTGGTATTTGATGTGACTGAAGACGATACAGTGGAGTTGACCCTTGATTTTGATGCAGAAAATTCTATCCAACCAATTCTTCACTTACTTTCCATAACTCTTTTGCAAGGCTCAAGTCATAAGACTCATCTGATGAGCTTGCTTCTCTAAGCCCTTTTCTAGAGGCTTCAAAATATTTCCCGTTTATATTCTCACCGGTTACTGCCAATTGAATTAGATGGCCTGCCCCTTCTTCTGCGGTTTGAGCTCTGGCAATGAAAAACCTTACAGCCGTGTAAGCTCGCACATACCAGGGCAGGGAACTAACTAAATTAGTCCGGGTCAAACCCGGACATACAGTACAGGCTTCAATCCCGGCCTTCTTCCATCTCCTGGAAAGCTCATAGGTAAATATTATTTTTGCCAGCACGGCTTGTTTAGACGCTTTGGGAAAACTAAAATGCTTTTCACCCTGCAAATCGGAAAGATCTATGGTTCCCTGTCTTATACCTTCTGTAAGACTCGACTTATGCCCTCTTCCCGAGACAGTAATCACTCTTGACGGTGATCCGGCTTTAAGCGGCTCATAGAGCAGATTTGTCAGAAAAAAATGTCCCAAATAGTTTGTCGCAAATATGGCTTCAAGACCGTCTTCAGTGGTCTGCCGTTTCATTAAAATAATGCCGGCACAGTTAAACAAAAAGTTCAGTTTATGATATTTTTGCCTGAAGGATTCAACGAATTTCTCAATCGAGTTAAGTGAAGAAAGATCGGCTGGAATCCAATCGACTTTTTTTCCATAATTTTTTCTAAATTTTCTGAATTCTTTTTTTCCCAGCTTTTTATCCCGGCTCAGCATTACTACTATGGCCTCTCTCTGTAACAGCAGCTTGGCCGCAGCCTTCCCAAGACCTGAACTGGCGCCGGTTACAATACAGATTTTATCTTTCAATTTAAAAGCCTCCACCGTAATCTTAAATTACGTTTTTTTTTAAAGACGGTCAAATTAAACTTTTTTCCAACTTTACTTTTATTAAAGATCAATTTCTGCGCATCTCTCCAGCAGCCGCCTTCTAATGGGCGACCCATAAAATAAGCATAAAATAAGTAGTTTTTCTCATTGACATTATCAAAAATTTACGTTATTCTAAAGGAATAATTCATATGGAATAATTCATATGGAATAATCACTAAGGAGAATAACATGGCAAATCCTTTCACTATAGGAATTGCGAGAAAAGATAATTTCTGTAATAGACAAAAGGAACTCAAAGACTTAACTGATTTTGCAAACAGTGGTCAGGATGTCGTTCTCTACTCCCCTAGAAGATACGGCAAATCTTCACTTGTTTTTCAAGTTTTCAGAGAACTCGAAAAAAAAGGATTTTTAACAGTTTATGTAGATTTATTTCCTATATCTTCTGAAGCTGATTTGATCTCAAGGTTTGCGGCAAGTGTCATCAAAGGAATAGGTCAAGGAGCGGATCCTCGAACATTTAAGGAAAGAATAATGAACTTGTTTTCCAGCCTCATTCCCAGCTTTGAAGTAAAACCAGATGGATTAAGCATTTCCGTTAAATTCGACAGAAGCACCAAAAAAGAAGTGCTTCTTGATGATCTTATGAAAGGAATGTATAACTTCGTAAAAAGAAAAAAATTGAGGGCATGCATTTCCCTTGACGAATTTCAAGAAATAACTGAGCTCCCTGAATCTAAAAGCATTGAAGGAATATTAAGATCCCATATGCAGCTCCATAAAGAAATAGCCTATTTTTTTATCGGAAGCCGCAGAAGAATAATTAAAGACATTTTCACAGATAAAAACCGTCCTTTTTATAAAAGCGCTTTTCTCTATACGCTTAAAGACATTCCTAAACATGAATTTGTTAATTTTTTAGAAAATAAATTTAAGGAAACAGGCAAGAATTGTCCCATAAATAGAGCAGAAGAAATTTATGATCGGACAGAAGGTTATCCATATTATGTTCAAAAACTCGCTCTTCTGATCTGGAATTTAACAGAAAAGATCGTTACTTCAGAGGCTGTTCAAAGAGCTTACAGACTCTTGCTCGAAAGCGAGGCAGCAGACTTTGAGGGAATATGGAATGGTCTTTCTTTAGGACAAAAATCAGTATTAAAAGCCATTGCCAATGAACCCACAGCCTTTCCTTTTTCTAAACAATACCTTGAAAGATATGGTTATTCTGCAGGAGGGGCTCAAAAGGCAATCAAAGCCCTCATTTCTAAGGATCTGATTCAAAGAGATGAGGAAAATAGATACAGATTAACTGATCCCATTATGGCTAAATGGTTGACCCTTTGAAATCAGGTAAATAAGTAAAACGTCCCCAATTTTCTTGTTGCATCACGGAAATGGAGATTTTGCAGGTGCGATCCCATAAAAAAAATTACATAAAAAAAATTAAAAAAATCCTATTGACAAAATATATTCTGTACAATATCATGTACATAAAATGAAATCAAAAACATATACGGAAGCCCGAGAAAACCTGTCGAATATCATTGAAAAAGTCTGTGAAGACCACGATCCTTTGATTATCACTAAGCGCCGGGATAAAGCCGTAGTCATGATCTCCCTGGAAGACTATGAATCTATAGAGGAAACGGCCTATCTTCTCCGCAGCCCAAGAAATATGCAGCGCCTGCTGGAATCGATAAAAGAACTTGAAGAAGGCAGAGGAAAAGAAAGGAACCTGATTGAGTGAAAATCATTTTTTCAACTCAATCCTGGGAAGACTACCTCTACTGGCAGAAAACAAATAAGCGAATCCTTAAGAAAATCAATCAACTTATCAAAGACATTTGCAGAGATCCTTATAAGGGGAAAGGAAAACCAGAACCTCTTAGGCACGCCCTTGCTGGTTATTGGTCCAGACGAATAAATGAGGAACACCGCATCGTCTACAAAGTTAGAGAAGAATCCTTGTTTATTGTCCAACTTAGATATCATTATGGAAGCTAATTCGGAGTTGCTGGCCAACGATCTCCAGCAAAAAACCCATTCAATCACCTTTCTGCCCCCCCAAAATGACGGTTTAAGGGGCAAAAAGATGAGAAAAAATCTATTTAGCTGTGTCTCAATTACCAGATCAAGGTGATGTTAAAAAGATTAAAGGACGAAATAAAACCTTGAAATTTTATTTTCTTTATATTATATTTCCAATAAAGGACATATTTGTCTAAACAAGGAAATAAAAATGATCTGGCCAATTCTAAAAGATAAAGCTCTTAAGCAAAGGCTGCCTCTCAGCACTGTTGTTGCAGAAGTTTTCCATCTTATTGTTTTAGATGCTTTCTTTGCTGTACCTGAGAGTCAACATATTTGTTTTCAAGGGGGAACAAGTATCCATCTTTTATATGGTGGATATCGATTCTCAGAAGACTTAGACTTTGCAGGAAAAAATCTTGATGGAAAATTGGCTCAAAAGATTATCACAAAATCCCA
>DASRVI010000398.1:0-6917 GCA_035655135.1 Acidobacteriota bacterium
TATCCACCTTCATCCTCCTCATGCTCCCTATCTTCCTCCCAAAGAATTCAGGGTATTTCCTAAGCCGGAAAACATTTCCTTCCTCCCCACTCCCCAAAATTTTAGGAAAATTGAATCAGGGGAAATAAAAGCCACAGATGACCTTCTGGATTATATCGAATCCATGTATGACTCTAATGTTCTTTATGCAGACAGCTTGGCTCAAAGCATTCATGATTTTTTTAAACAAAATAACCTTCTGGATCAAACCATTCTGATATTCACTTCTGACCATGGAGATGCCTGCAGGATGCAGCATGGAAAACTTGGCCATAACACCACTCTTTTTCAGGAGATGGTTCACATCCCCTTTGTCATGGTTTTTCCTGAAAAACTGGATTTAGGTCCCAGCCAGCCTCAAATTCCTGCCAGTGTGTTGGATGCTCCTTCTACGATTTTGAATCTTTTCGGCATTCCAGAGGATTATGGTTTTAAAGGAAAGAGTCTTCTTCCATTTATCTTTTCTCCTGAATTCAAGGATTCTCAAGTTTTTTTAGAAAACTTTTCTGGAAACCGCCATCAAAAAGGGATTATAGAGCATCCCTATAAATTCATTTTCTCCCCAAAAGAGGAATGGCTGTTTGATCTCCAAAATGATTATTTAGAAAAAACAAACCTTTTGTCTGGAATGCCTGTGGCAGCTGGTTATTTTCGACAGCTTATTAAGGATTACTCCAGCGGCCAGAAACTGGAAAGCGAAAAAATGGATTTTGAAAAAATAGATAAAGAGACTCGAGAAAAACTTAAAAGTCTAGGCTATATCAAATAAACAAAGAAATTCAGATGTGGCTTATGCTCCGTTCAGATTTTTAACGCCATTCTTCTTCGTTTTTCTCGGCTCCTGCGTAACTCCCCCCGTCCGTGGGTCAGACATACTCGGAGCCCGGCTTCGCCGGATACCCTCAAAAAACTCATCAGAAGGCTAAATCTTCAAAGTCGCTTCAGCAACATCTGAATTTCTCTAAGGCTCTTTCTATCTTGTCAGATGAATCAAGGGTAAATTTTCATTGAGACAGGTTGATGATGAAATAAGTAAGGAGGCGGGAGAGGTCTTTCATGAGGGTGGGATTCAATTTATCCACTGTATCTTTGGTGGTGCGGATATACTCAGGAATCTCTTTGGCTCTAAAGGAGAGGGAAGGAATCTTTTTTTTCAAAAAAGAGTCCGCATCTGAAGCTCGGCGGTCCAATGAATCAAAATATTCTGGACTCAACTCAATCCCTACCTTTTTTTTGTTGATCTTGCTCATTTCTTTCCAGAAATCAGGAAAATCTCCGGCACCAAAAACCTTCAAGCTGTTTCCATTTCCTACCATGTCTATGTTTATGAACAAAACTGTTTTTTCAGCAGAAAACAAGGGATCCTTCAAATACTCTTTAGATCCTATAAGCCCCTGTTCCTTAGCTCCAAATCCAATAAACAATACAGAACGTTTGAGCCCCGTGGGAATTTTTGAAAGAGCCTCAGCCACTCCCAGCATCACAGCCACTCCTGAGGCATTATCATTGGCTCCGGGCATGATTTCATAGCAGAAGCCCACATGATCAAGATGGGCTCCTATGATGATGACTTCCTCTTTAAGTTCAGGATCTTTACCTTGAATCAGGCCCATCACATTAGTGCCTATTCCCTTGGGATGATGCTCTGTCAGATTTTCCATGGTAAAAATCCTTCCGGTTTCAAAAGAATGAGGACTTAAATCATTTTGGATCTTTTCTCTCACTTCCTGGGGTTTATACCCGGATCCTGAAAAAATATCCTGGGCTACAGAATCCCCCACATGAGAAACAAGAAATCCCTTCACATGATCTGTGTTGGGGTCCACGGTTAGATCATGATAAAGCATGGCTTTGGCCCCTTGGGCTGCCGCCATTTTTACTTTATACAGATTGATAGAATAATGACTCCATTCTTCAAATTTTCCAGGATCTTCTTTTGGAGATACTGGAACACCTGGCTCCATAAACACAATCTTATCTTTTACCTTCACCTCCTGATAGTCGTTGTAATTCAATTCTGGAGCATAAATACCATACCCCACATAAACCACTTCTGCGGTTATGGCTCCAGATCCTGAATCAGCTCCAGGATAGTATTCTTCCTCATATTTATAATACTTTTTTTTATTGAGATTCTGGGAGTCATAATGATAGGCCAGCTCCCCTCCTTTAAAAACCACAGTGTAGGGATTGAGGAAAGACTGGAAATAGGTATTTTTATTCCCTGCAGGAATTATCTTCCATTTGTTGAAAAGAGAAGCCACCCATTCAGCTGCTTGTTTGTATTCCTGGGTTCCCGAGAGTCTCCCAGCGTATTTTTCAGAACTAAGCTCTGCCGCATAACCCAGAATTTTTTGATCGGAAATGGATTGGATGGCTGTTTCCATAGCCTTCTTTTCTGTTTTCCCCTGATCCTGGAGCATCATAAAAGAGCAGGAAATCGTTAATAAAACCAAAAAGCTTGAACACACCAATTTCACTAAAATTTTTTTCATTTTTTTTATGAATAATCCAGGCTGGTTAGAAATTCAGTCCCCTGTCTCTTTAAAAACCTGTTTCAATATATCCACACATTGATCCATTTGTTCCTGAGTGTGTTTTGAGGACACTGACAGTCTCAACCTGGTCTTATTTTTTGCCACTGCCGGATAAGTCACCACGCCGCTATACAATCCTCTCTCTTGGATCTTTTTGCTGATTTCCCTCAATCTCAAATCACTTCCTGCCATAACAGGAACCACCTGAGATTTTGTGGTGCCTATATCAAGTCCGGCTTGTTTGAGCTTTTTGTGCATATAGCGTATATTCTTCCATAACTTTTCTCTTTCTGATTTATCTTTTCCAAAAATCTCAAGGATCTTTAAAATCCCAGCCGCGGTATGAGGGGCCATGGCACATGAAAACACATAGGACCTTGAAAACATCCTCAGATAGTTCATGAGCTTTTTTTTGCCGGAAGCAAATCCTCCTATAGCGCCAAAGGATTTGCTGAAAGTCCCTATGGAAATATCAACTTCATGTTCCAGCTTGAAATGTTCCGCCACTCCCCCGCCTTTTTCTCCAAACACCAGGGTGGCATGAGCTTCATCCACTAACAGCTTAGCCCCGTATTTCTGGCAGATGGGGATGATTTCCGGAAGATTGGCCAAGTCTCCGTCCATGCTGTACACACCCTCCACACACACCAGCATGCGTTTTTTATTTGTCTTTCTCAAAACTCTCTCAAGATGAGATGGATTGTTGTGAGCAAAAACTTTTATTTCAGCTCCAGACATTCGAACCCCATCGTATATGGAGGCGTGAGATAAAATATCCAACACAGCCACATCACCGGGATGAAGAAGACCTGATAATATGCCTACATTGGTGCTGTAACCGGTGGGAAAAACAATGGACGACTCCATTCCTTTAAGACGGCTGACCTCTTCTTCCAGTTGGCTTATGGGTCTAGAATAACCGCTTAAAAGAGGAGCGGAAACAGCGCCTGTCCCAAATTCATCCAGAGTGTCTTTGACCGCTTTAATCACATCGGGATGAAAGGAATATCCAAGATAATTATAAGAACAAAAATTAAGGAGCTTTCTGACCGATTGGGTGTTCCGGTCAAACACTTCCAGCTCAGTCCGGGGGCCTGACATCATGGGTTGAATATAGATCATGTACTTTTTTTTGACTGCATCAGCCACATATTCCCAGAAATAATCAGCCGCCTCAAACAGGTCCTCACTCTCAAAATCGGAAAAATCAGACACCGAGTAATCATTGCAGTCTATTTTTTTGCCCTTTAAATCTTTGGGTTCCAGTGACATATTTTTTCCTGTTTGTATCTTTATAAAGTATTGTATGGGTAAGGTCAAGCAGTAAACAACGAATCGTTTCTATCGATCAATATTGCTGAGCCCCAATTCATCAGCCCATTCCAGAACTTCTCTGTATTCCTTTCCGGAAATTCGCCGGTTTATTTCTGGAAACTCTTTGGCTCTGTATTCAGGCCGGTACTGCCTCATCAGATTCAGATAACAGTGTTTAGACAATTCCTTGGCCACAAACTCTAAAAATTCTCTGCTTCCTGAAACTCTGTTCGGAAGTATCAGGTGCCTTATCATCAAGCCTCTTTTCGCCACCCCTCTGTGGTCCAGGACTAGATTCCCTACCTGCCTGTACATCTCCTTAAAAGCTATTTGGACATAATAAGGATAATTGTAGGCTTCACTTGAGTATTTAGCTGCGCTTTCAGGAATGGTGTACTTATAATCAGGAAGATAAATATCCACAATCCCATCCAGGAGCTTTAAAGTTTCAAGTTTTTCATAACCTCCTGTGTTGTAAACAAGCGGGATTTCAAGTCCCTTTGAAACCGCAATTTTAAGAGCGCTGACAATCCCAGGAACATAGTGAGTCGGAGTCACCAGGTTTATATTATGACATCCCAATGCCTGAAGTTTCATCATAGATTCTGCCACTCTTTGCTCATCCACGATGACTCCTTCTCCTTTAATGCTGATGGTATAATTCTGACAGTAGATGCAGCGCAAACCACAGTTAGAAAAAAATATTGTTCCAGAGCCTTTGGTTCCCACAAGAGGTCTTTCCTCACCAAAATGGGCAAAAGCACTGGAGATTTTAAGAGAAGCGGTTGCCTGACATTTTCCTGTTTCTCCTTTTAATCTATTGACCCTGCAGTCTCTTGGACAAAGGGTGCAGCATTGGTAATAAGATTTTAACTTTTTTATCCTCTCATCAAGCTCTCCGCTATGGTATAAATTAATGTAAGAAGGATAGGCTTTATTTTTTTCCTTTTCATTTGTCATTTTCCTGTCCTTTCGAGATAAAAAAAGATATGGAAAAGCAAAAACAATTCCTGCATTCCTCACGAAATTTTGAAAAAAGTCCCGTCTTGATTGTTTTTCCATATTTGAGTTATTTTGCCTCTTGTCTCTTATACAAATCCATTATGATGTCTTCCAGAGAGGTGGCAAGCAGGCGGTTGAAAAATTCCGGATTTTCCAACATAGGGAAATGGCCAGCTCCTGTTTGATAGATCCAGTCAAAAGATGCGGCATTCTGGGTGGCGATCTCATAAGTAGTATCACGGAGCTTTGAATTGATGCACTGGATAGGGACCTTTATTTCCTTAAAAGCCTGAGAGCCATCATATCTCAATAAGTGTTCCAGCATATTTAAAGACTTTTCTGGTTGGGATTCCCTCATGTCAATGATTACTTTTTTCATAAGCTCTTGATCCACTTTATTATGGAAAAAAGTTTCAATAGCATATTCTCTCATTCTGCTTTCAAAGTCTTCTCTCCAAGGTTTTAAAAAAAACTCCACCTGCTCGTGGCTGTACTTTCTCATATAATGGTCTTTAAAGGTGTCAATTCCCACCAGACCAATGATTCTTTCTGGCACTAACCTAGCAGCTTCCAGTATAACCGCTCCTCCCATTCCATGCCCAATAAGAATAATATTTTCCAAACCTTCCCTTTTAATAACAGAAGCTACATCCTTTCCAAACGCTTCCATGGTCCAAAATTCTCTCTCTTTTCCGGAAATTCCGTGTCCAGCAAGGTCTAAAGTAATGACTTTATAACCCGAAGAAAAAGCAGGGATCTGATTCTCCCAATAAGTCATGTCATTGCACCATCCATGCACAAAGACTAAAGAATAATTCCCCACTCCCTTTATTTTATAATAAACACCCACTCCGTCTTCAGAAACAGCTTTTTCAATCCCTGATAAAGGAGAATCGGGTTCTGCTTTTTCATTACAGCTGCTGAACCACAGAATCACTCCTATGAATAATAGAGATAAAAAAAGAATTTTTCTCACGGCTTTTCTCCCTTATATTTATCCTGAACTATTCATAAACAAATGGCGGATATTTTTGACTCGTGAATAATTCAGGCTGTTCATAATTATATATCATAAAATTAGACAAATCAGAAAAAAATAAAAGACTTATCGCACTCCATAATTGTATTCTGTTTTCTCTTCGTTTCGATCCGTAGCCGGGGGAGGTTCTGGAGAAAAAGAGGATATTTTCTCTCTGAGCTCAGAGTTCATTTCAATCTGTATTGAATCAAGGGAATCTTTAAGCTGATTGACGTTCCTGCCTCCTATAATGGGGCAGGTCACAGCCGGATGACTCGCTACCCAAGCCACTGCCAAGCTAGCTGGAGAAAATCCTCTTTTTTTAGCAAATTCTGAAAAATCTTCAGCAGCCTGGTACATCCAGTTATAACTGTATCTGGTGGCATACATTTTGTTGCTGATCAATCTTCCCGAATCCGGTTTCTTTTTGACTCCGTATTTTCCGGTTAAAAGACCTCCTCCCAATGGACTGTAAGGAATCACTCCCAGTTGTTCTGCCCGAGCTTGAGGGAAGATCTCAACTTCTGCCTGGCGTTTAACCAGATTGTACATGGGCTGGATGCAGTAAAAAGGAGTCCATCCATTTTTTTCTGCTGTTCCTAAGGCTTTGGCTACCTGCCAGGCAGCAAAATTACTGGCTCCTGGATAAAGGATTTTTCCCTGAGTCACCAGGTCATCCAAGGCTCGTAAAGTTTCTTCAAGGGGAGTCAAATCATCAAACCGGTGAATAAAGTAAACGTCTATCCTATCTGTTTGAAGACGTTTTAAACTGGATTCCACAGCATTCATTATATGATACCGGCTGGCTCCTCTTGAATTAACATCTTTTCCAGTTGGAAAATAAACCTTACTGGCAATGACCACTTCGTTCCTGTGCTTTTTTGTGAGTTTTCCCAGTAGGATTTCTGCCTGCCCGTCATTATAAACATCCGCACAGTCAAAAAAATTAATTCCTTTATCCCGACTCAAGTGAAACATCTCTTTGGACATGTCTGCATCAGCATCCC
>DASRVI010000399.1:0-7795 GCA_035655135.1 Acidobacteriota bacterium
TCTTCCACCATTTTTCAGCGCTTTTTTGCCTTCCATAACCAAAGCTTTTGTCCATAGAGTTAAAGAAAGCATCCAGGGCTGGAATCTTTGCACTGGCTGCTTTCACAATCTCATGAATCACTGTTTTATCCTTTTTAGTCCACGGGCACACGGCAATGCAGTTGCTGCATCCGGATGTTGATTCCTCCCAATAAGCTAGGCATTTGGGAGAGTCCTCAAACCAAGCCTTATGCCCGGGATTATTCCACTCCCCTTTGACTTCAAAGCTGGGCTCATCTTCATAAGAAATGCATCCTGAAGGGCACGCTTCGGCACATCTTTTGCACACCTTGCAAAATTCCATCAATCCGAAATCAATGGGCTTGTCTACAGTCGTAGGGAGGTCTGTCAAAACTTTGCACAACCTGACCATAGGGCCGTATTCAGGAGAGATCAGCCTATTGGTCCTTCCTAACTCCCCCAATCCTGCATCCACAGCAATGGCCACACTGGAACCCAGATCATTCACACTGGGAATAGCTGTGTATCCCAAGCCTCTTATAAACTCAGCCAGCCCAGAAACCAAAAACTCACACCGGCTGTAACCCATAGAAGAGCCCGCACTGCTTATAGCCGTAGGAGAACAGGCAATATTATCAAGGGGCATCAGAACCGTCATGGCTATGGCGTATTTGCATTTTTTTGGAATGACTAACTTTGTGTCATCTTCATAAGGCTCCTCAACTTTCTCAAATACAATCTTTTTTCCTCTTTCTTCAGAATGAATATGTCTGCGGTCAAGCATGGTCACTCCAGTTGTGGCGGCTCCAAAATATCTGGCAGCTGTCTTTATCAAATGAGCAGCCTGGAAAGGACTGGCCTTATACTTATCAACTCCCCGTTCCTCGGGAGTCCTCACAGAGTTTCGGGTCCAGGAGCGAGTTCCTCTGTTTAATCCTCCCTGTCTTGAAATCACCCAGGCTGCATCAGCCAAGGCTCGGTCCTCAAGCCTGTACCCCGGTCTATTTTCCTGATAGTATTTTTTGGTCTTTTCTCTGCTTCTTCGGCTCAGCTCTCTCAAATTATCCATCCCGTAATATTTCGCCATGGAGCCAAAAACATTTTTTCGTGCTTCAAAACGGGAATAAACACTGTCATCAATTCCCAGCTTTGGTTTTTCGATTTCTCTGACCCACCAGGGATGCTGAAAATAAGAAGCATCGGAAACAGAACGAACCTCACTTATCCCTCCACCAATTCCTCCGCTCACAGCCACTCCCGCACTCCCTAAG
Source organism: Acidobacteriota bacterium (assembly GCA_035655135.1). Classification (GTDB taxonomy): domain Bacteria; phylum Acidobacteriota; class Aminicenantia; order Aminicenantales; family Aminicenantaceae; genus WJMT01. Next base: position 1,272 of record DASRVI010000399.1, read on the forward strand.
CCGTACTTAAAGAAGTCTCTTCGTTTCATTACTCACTCCTGTTCATTTTAGTTTTAAAACCAGAGGTCATAATTTACCATAAAGATTTACCACTTCAAATGATTTTTATGAAATCAACTCAATTTTTTTACATGCGTTTATTAAAAAAGCCAAAAAGTGTATATTGGGAAACAGGATTAGGACAATAAGCATGAATAGAAATACAGCAAAGAAATTTTTATCCCAGAACTACCTATTGCTTAAAACAGCCAAATCAATTCGATTCTATACAAGAAAGATTTTCATCGGTTATAAAAGATACCCGGATATTCCTGGAAGAATTCACTTTAATGACCAAAGCTTGATTAAAAATAACAGCGATCATTATAAAAGCGTGGGAGAATCAGCAGTGAAACTTATTGAATCTTCCCTCCAGAAGTCAGGAAAAATCCTTAAAGAAAACGCAAACATTTTGGATTTTCCCTGTGGATACGGAAGAGTCTTGAGATTTCTCAAAAAAGCATTCCCCCAGGCAAATTTTTACGGTGGTGATGTAGATCCGCGAGCTTTAACATTTTGTAAAAAAGAATTCAATATCATTCCGGTTCAATCATATGTAAATTTTAGAAAAGTGAAGTTTCCCGTGTCCTATGACCTTATCTGGGTCGGTTCTTTGTTCACCCATATTGATTCACAGGATTTTCAAAATCTGCTCAAAACATTGATTTCATCTCTACAAGAAAAAGGAATCATCATTTTCACCACTCATGGAAAAGAATGCTTGGACCAGTTGAGTTCCTATGGTCTGGATGACATCCACCATGACCTCATTAAAAGACAATTGGAAAACACCGGATTTGTTTTCCAGTCCTACCCCGGTCAATCCAGTTATGGAATCTCCATCTGCACCCGCCTTTTTGTGATGAAAACTGTCAACCAAGCTTTTGGAGATAAAGTCAGACCTGTTTTTTATAAAAAAAGAGGCTGGGATGACCATCAGGATGTGTATGCTTTCCAGAAAACTTCCAGGCTAGAAGGGTGACTGTTTCTGGAATGCTCTCAGTCACATATATCTTGCGGTATAATAAAGGTACTGATATAGTAAGATTTAATTTTAGATTAAAGTAAATTTTGAAGGGATTTGTATCACTGAATCATAAGGAGGAATGGCATTGAAAAAAAGAAGCTGGTTTTTAAATTTTATTGTTACTTTTGTCATAACCTTAATTGTAGCTGCAGCAGTGACAGGGCTGTATAGCTTGATCGCTCATGGCGAGGCTCAAATAGACTGGGAAATCTCATTCCTTTTTGCGATTGTATTCAGCGTTGTGATTCCCCTGTCAGAACGGTGGAATCGGAAATAAAAAGGGACATCTTTCTATCTGTCTCATCCATTTAACAGGGTAAATCAAAAAACATTTCTCTCATAACATAATATATAATATTAATAAGTGTTAGATCTTAATATATATGAAATCAATGATAAAATTATTTTCTTCAGTTAAACTTGCCATTTTTTTGCTCATTGTCATCACTCTCGCTACTATCCTGGGCACTCTTGTCCCCCAGGGAGGAAGCCCGGAAGCCTATAAAGAAAAATACGGGGATGGGGCGGCTGTTCTTATAAATTTAGGAATCACCCGCCTTTACCAATCACCCTGGTATCTCACTCTCCTCGTTTTATTCTCTACAAATATCACCACCTGCTCTCTGACCCGTATCAAGCCAAAATTCAATAAGGCATTCAAACCTCAGGTCATAATCGAAGAAAAAAAGTTCAATGCCTTGAGCTTAAAAAAAATATTTAAATCTCATCAACCGGTTCCTCGAGTTAAAGGAAACCTCAAAGAAATTTTAAAATCCAAAGGCTACAAGATTAGAGAAAAATCAGAACAGGACCGAGTCTATTTGCTCGCCCGCAAAAAATTCCTGGGATTGTTTGGATCGGATACAGTCCATTTGGGAATTTTAATTGTGATCATCGGAGGATTTATAAGCGGTGCTGCTGGCTCCAGAGATAACTTAGCTCTTACTTTAGAAGAAACTAAACCAGTGCCCGGAGCTGATTTTTCCTTAAAACTCAATAATTTTGAGACTCTTTATTACCCAGACGGAAGTGTTAAGGACTGGAAAAGCACTCTCTCCATAATCAAAAATGATCAAAGGATTCTAACCAAAACAATTGAAGTCAATCATCCTCTTTCTTATAAAGGCTTTGTTTTTTATCAGAGCGGTTATGGATGGAATTGGAGAAATCCTCAAGTCGAAATCATGATAGGGAGGAAAACAGAAAATCCCTTTTCAGAATCAGTCAGAATAAAAGTGGGTGAAAAAGCCTTGATCAAAGATAAACATATTGAAATAAACCCCATGTATTTTGTCCCTGACTTTGTTCTTACTGAGGAAAAAAAAGTGACCTCCCGCTCTCTGGAACCCAACAATCCGGCTGTGTATGTGAAAGCCATAGAAAAAGGAGAGCTCGCCTTCTCAGGCTGGCTGTTCTTGAAATATCCAGAATTTAACACCAGAGATTCTCAAGTCAACTCAAATCTATCTTTAAAGTTTAAAGATTTCAAAGCGGAATCCTATTCAGTTATTCAAATAGCCAAAGACCCAGGAGTTCCCTTTATCTGGACTGGATGCACCTTTGTGATGCTCGGTCTCTTTCTCGCTTTTTATTATATTCCCAGAGAGTTAAAATTTATGATAAAAAAAGAATCCCAGAAGACTAAAATCTATGGAGGAGGCATCGTGAAAAAAGCAAAGGATTCGTTCAAAGAAGAGTTTGATCAAATCATTCTATCTTTCAGGGAATCAAAATGACAGAAAGCACTCTCTTTTTGATTGCCTTTATTCTTTATGGATCTTCAGCCGCCTTTTATTTTGCTTTTCTGTTTTCAGAAAAAAATATTTGGGCTAAAACCGGTTATAAAATTATTTTCACAGGATTTATCATACACACAGCTGCTCTTGTCTTAAGAACACTGGAAAGCGGGCATGCTCCTTTTACCAACATGTATGAATCCCTTTCATTTCTTGCCTGGTGCGGGGCGTTCGCCTATGTATCTATAGAGGGTAAATATAAAATAAGAAAAGCTGGGCCTTATTTCATACTGATCATCATAGTGTTCATGGCCATTGCCTCCTCTCCTTTAATGCCTAAAGAGGCTAAACCGCTTATGCCGGCTCTGCAGAGCTACTGGCTTTGGCTGCATGTTTCTGTCACTCTTCTGGGAGAGGCTTTCTTTGCTATGGCCTTTGTAACCAGCATCATGTATCTCATAGTCGAGCCAAAAAAAACAGCACGGCTCAAACAAAATAAAGGGCTCACTCCTGAAAGACTGGACTTTATCTCGTACAGATGCATTGCCATCGGGTTTCCCTTATTCACTCTAGGCGGACTCATATTCGGAATGATCTGGGCTTACAAAGCATGGGGAAGATACTGGGGGTGGGACCCCAAAGAAGTGTGGAGCCTCATCACATGGTTTGTGTTCGCTCTTTATCTTCACACCCGGTTGGTTATGGGGTGGAAGGGAAAACGATCCGCGGTCATAGCTGTGATTGGATTTTTGGCTGCCATGTTTACTTATTTTGGAGTGAATTATCTTTTAGCCGGTCTTCACAGCTACCTATAAACTTGATTATTCATAAAAAATCGCCGATATTTCATTCAAAAAGATACAACCATAAATAATATATAAATAATAAATTCAAATTATCCCTACATTATCAAGTTTCATTACTCCGTCTATTATTCTTTTATTATATTATCGTCGATTTTTTACCTTAAAGGCGAGCCAATCTTACAGCATCTGCTTCGTTACAAGGCATTCGAAGTGAAGGACCACGTCTTCATGCCTCATGCCTTGCATCTGCTACAACCTTGACTCGTGAATAATCAAGTTTACTGATCAGGATAGGCCGGTTATTTCTCCATCCTCAGTTATGTCAATACGTTCAGCTGCAGGCGTTTTGGGAAGTCCGGGCATGGTCATAATGTCTCCACAGTAAACCACCACAAATCCGGCTCCGGAACTTGCTGAGACATCTGTCACTATCAGAGTGAAATCTTCAGGCCTTCCCAGAAGTTCTTTGTCATCTGAGAGAGATGCCGGAGTTTTAGCCACGCATATGGGAAAGTCTTTAAATCCTCTGTCTTCGATGCGCTGAATTTTCCTTCGTATCTTTCCTTCCATGGCTACTGACTTGGCTCCATAGATCTTTGTGGCCACTTTTTCTATTTTTTCTATCAGAGAGAGGTCTGATTCATAGGTAAATTTGAAGTCATGTTTATCTTTTTCCGCTGCCTCCATGACCTGCTCTCCCAATTCTTTTCCTCCCTGACTTCCTTCTGCCCAGAGTCTGCTTTCAGCCACTCTTGTGTTTTCTTTTTGGCAGAGCTTTTTGACCTGGTCAATTTCCCTGTCTGTGTCTGATGAGAATCGATTTACAGCCACCACCAAAGGCACCCCGAAACTCTTCATGTTTTGGATGTGTTTTTTTAAGTTATCAAATCCCTCCTCAATGGCATCCAGATTTTCCGATTGGAGCTCATCGCGCTTCACTCCAGCGTGATGCTTGAGAGCTCTCACCGTGGCCACCAGCACCACAGCATCCGGAGGGGGAATGTGACCTGTCCTGACCACTATATTGAAAAATTTCTCTGCCCCTAAATCCGAGCCAAATCCTGTCTCAGTAACCACATATTCAGAAAGCTGAAGCGCCATTCGGGTGGCGATCACCGTGTTTGTCCCATGAGCAATATTGGCAAAAGGACCTCCATGGACAAAGGCAGGATTCCCTTCAAGGGTCTGGACAATATTGGGCTTCATGGCTTCTTTAAGAAGAGCGGCCATAGAACCCTGAGCTTTGATCTGACGGGCAAAAACCGGCTCTCTTTTAGGAGAATAACCAATAGTGACATTCCCAAGTCTTTCCTTTAAATCTTGGATGTTTTTTGAGAGACACAGTATAGCCATCACTTCAGAAGCCGCGGTGATATCCATGCCGGTTTCTCTGGCAATGCCTCGAAGCGGGCCTCCGATTCCTACCACCATCTCTCTAAGCACCCGGTCATCAACATCCAAAACACGATTCCAGGTAGTCCGTCTGCAGTCCAGAAGACCGCTGGGACCGTCAAAATGAAGGCGATTATCCACCATAGCTGCAAGAAGGTTATGAGCAGAGGTCACAGCATGGAGATCACCAGTGAAATGCAGATTGATCTCATCTGAAGGAACCACTTGGGCATGTCCTCCTCCGGTAGCCCCTCCTTTTAAACCAAACACAGGTCCTAAAGAAGGCTCCCGAAGAGCAGCGATTGTTTTTTGGCCCATGCTGCTCAGGGTATCTGACAGTCCTATAGTGGTGAGAGTCTTGCCTTCTCCCGAGGGGGTGGGAGTCATGGCTGTTACCATAACCAGCTTTCCTCTTTTTCCCCTTGAGTCATAGGTATCTTCTCTGTTTATTTTCGCTTTGTATCTTCCGTAATATTCCAGTTCGTCTTCCCCTATCCCGATTTGAGCTGCTATCTTCTCAATAGGAATCAAGGAATGTTTTTGTGCCAATTTTCTGTCATCATGCATATTATCCTCCTTATTTTAGATTAATATATCATGAAATCCGCCTGTTTTCTATGGTCGAGCTTTAGATTAACCTTGACAACAGATAAATAAAAAAATTTAATAGAATTTGAAACTTTGGCCAAAATAGAATCAATATCCGGCAAACTCACTGAATAATGAAACCCAAATCAGCTTTCATCATTTGGATGCTCCTGGTCACAGCAGGAACGTCTTTTGCTCAATCTTTAAGAACCAAAGGCTTGATCACAGCATGGCTGGCTGGAAATGCTGAAAAAGCTGTTCAGCCTCTTCTAGGGCTTCGGTATATACCAACATTTTCTCTGGAGCATTCCTTTAACAAAGGATACAAGCTGGATGCTGAATTCTCTTTAAACGCTTATGGAAATCTGAATTTCCATACCTTTGACAATGTTAGCTCAAGCGGGGATTTAAAGCCTTATAGGGCCTGGATCCGTTTTTCTACAAACCAGTTTGAGGCAAGATTAGGGCTCCAAAAAATAAATTTTGGCCCTGCGTTTATGTTCAGACCTCTGATGTGGTTTGACCGTCTGGACCCCAGAGACCCTCTGCATCTTACAGACGGAGTCTATGGACTGCTTCTGCGCTATTATTTCCTGAGCAATACTAATATCTGGTTGTGGGGACTTTATGGAAATAACGACACAAAAGGATGGGAGTTTATCCCTACATCGGACAATACGGCTGAATTCGGAGGAAGAATCCAGGTTCCTGCTGGGAAAGGGGAACTTGGCTTTTCTTTTCACCACCGGACCATTGATCTAAGTGAGATGTCCTTAACTATACCAAGCCCTCTTCCCAAACAAACAAAAATCCCGGAAAACCGTTTTGCTGTGGACGGCAAATGGGACATCGTCATTGGCCTATGGTTTGAAGGAGCCGTATTCAAACAAAACACCACATGGCTTTTCTATCCTTGGCAGCAGACCCTAACTCTGG
>DASRVI010000400.1:0-10634 GCA_035655135.1 Acidobacteriota bacterium
CGGAGATAAAGTGGTGGCTCTAAGAGCTGATATCGATGCTCTGCCTATAGAGGAAGAGGGAGAGAAGGAATATATTTCTAAAAATTCAGGAGTGGCCCATGTGTGCGGCCATGACGCCCACATGGCCATACTTATGGGAGCGGCCAAGGTTTTAACTGAGAATAAAGATCAATTTTCTGGAAAAGTGGTGTTTTTGTTTCAGCCGGCTGAAGAACTTCCTCCCGGAGGAGCCAAGAAAATGGTAGACCAGGGAGCGCTGGAGGGTGTTGATGCGATATTCGGGCTTCATGTCTGGCAGCCTCTTCCCACAGGAACCGTGGGCATTTTGAAAGGACCTATGATGGCTCAGGCTGATAATTTTGAAATTATAGTTAAAGGAAAAGCAGGACATGGTTCTATGCCCCAGACTACTGTGGATCCCATTTTTGTGGCATCCCAGTTAGTGGTGAATATTCAGAGTGTGGTGAGTCGAAACACAGATCCTTTAAAGCCCCTAGTGGTGTCGTTTGGGACCATAAACGGAGGCACAGTTTATAATATCATCCCTCAAGAGGTTAAACTGACCGGAACGGTCCGGACATTTGAGACAGAAGTCCAGGAAATGGTGCGTCAGAGGATGCATGAAATCGCAAAAAACACCAGCAAAGCATTCGGAGCTTTTGCAGACTGCCGGTATAAAAAAGGATTTCCTCCTCTTGTCAACCACCCTGAAATGGTGGATTTAGTTCTGGATACTGTGGATAAAATTCTAGGTAAGGATAAGAAAAAAGATATCTCTCCTGTGATGGGAGGAGAGGATTTTGCCTATTATTTGCAAAAAGTACCGGGAGCTTTTCTTTTTCTGGGAGCTGGGGATGGACAGGAATACTCCCATCATCACCCAAAGTTTGATATCGATGAAAAGGTGCTTCATCAAGGGACTGCGCTTATGGCTGGACTGGCCTATAATTTCTTGACTGAGAAGCAAAGCTCTATAAAATAAGTGATTACTCGGCTTTCTTTTTCATGCTGAATGATCCAAGGACTTCATAGAGGACAGGAACCACAATCAGCCTTAAGACAATCGCAAAAAAGAATCCTCCCACATAAACCACGGCTAGAGGTTTATGAAGTTCTGAGCCTGTAGACACACTCAGCACCATGGGAAGAAGCGCCACGATCATGACCATGTCAGTCATGATGATGGGACGGAATTTAGTCATGGCTCCTTTGATTACAGAGTCTCTTAGGTTGAGTCCTTGTTTTCTGAAGTCGTTTATCTTGGCCACTAGAATGATGTCATTTTGCACGCATATTCCAAACAGAGCGATCAGTCCTATGGTGGATGAGACATTCAGAGTTTCTCCAGCTATAAGAAGAGCTAAAATCCCGCCCACTAGAGTGGTTGGAATGTTTAATATGATCAGAAAAGCCTGCCAGAGAGAATTAAAGGAAGAAAACAGAATGACAAATATAATCAGGATTACGACCAGCAGCAGAGTCGTGAGATGACCCAAGGCCCTTTGTTGACTTTCAAACTGCCCGCCAAACGTGACATAATATTCAGCAGGGAGAATGACTTGGTCTGATATTCTTTGTTTGGCTTCCTGTACAAAACTTCCTATATCTCGTTTAGAGAGGTTACACAGGATGATCTTGCGTCTCATAAGATTTTCGCGGAAAATGGTTTGAGGTCCTTCGCTTTTACTGATTTCAGCAAGCTGAGACAGGGGTATTCTTTCACCATTGGGTGCATCAATAAGGAGATTTCGAATAGCATCCTCATCGTTTCTGTATTTTTCTGGCAGTCTGATCAATAAAGAAGTGATTCTGTCTCGTTCATAAATATCGGTCACTTCTATTCCGTTTAAAGCGGTTTCAACCAAATCAGCCACATCGCCGACAGGGATCCCATAGCGGGCTAGTCTCTCTCTATCAGCTCTTATAATAAGCTGGGGAATTCCAGTTGTTTGCTCGATCTGTAGGTCGGCAACACCTCTAAGGTCAGCCACCACGTTTCTGATTTCTTCAATTTTCTCATTCAGAACATTGAGATCGATTCCGAATAATTTAATGGAAAGTTCTCCTTCAGTTCCGGTCAGCATCTCTGCCAGTTTGTTCTGGATAGGCTGTTCGAAAATATAGGCGAGACCCGGGATTTTATCCAGTTCTTTTCGCATGGCTTGGGTCAGTTTTTCATGCCCTCTTTTTCTTTTCTCCCTGGGCACAAGCTCGATATTGTAATGACTGTGGTTGACAGGATGAAGGTGTTCTGAACCTTCGGCTGTTCCTGTGGTCCTGGATACAGAAATGACTTCAGGGAAAGAGAGGAATATCTTTTCCACCTGCCTGCCCATTCGAACAGATTCATTCAGTGATGTCTCAGGAAGCATCACGGTTGAAGCCATGATAGCCCCTTCATCCAGAGGCGGAACAAATTCTTTACCCAGGAAATTGAAGGAAACCGCGGCTATGATGATAAGGATCACAAACACGGTGAGTATAGCCTTTTTGTGTTTTAAAGCTCCCTGGAGAATGGATTTGTATTTAGGGGACAGAAAATCGGTCACTGGGTTTTTTCTTTTTTTGATATGCTTTTCAGTGAGAATATAGGAGGCTAGGATGGGTTTTAAGGTCAGGTTTAACAGCAGCGACCCAAACAGAGCGGCAGCTACAGCAAAAGCTGTGGGTTTGAACATGGCTCCTTCGATTCCCTTTAAGGTCAGGAGAGGAAGAAACACCAGTATGATGATGACATTTGCTGAAAAAAGATATTTTCCCACATCTCGCGCTGCTTCAGAGGTCAGTTGTATGGTGGAGGCTTGCCCTTTTTTTTCTCGAAGCACCCGGTATATGTTTTCCACCATAATGATGGAGCCGTTAGCCACTTTACCAATGCCAATGGCCAAACCTCCTATAGACATCACTGTCAGGTTAATATCAAAAATTCCCATAAAGACCAAAGCGATCAGTATGGAAAAAGGGATGGTTAATGAGGCGATCAAAGAGCTTCTTAGGTTCCACATAAAAAGCAGCATCACCAGAACAATCAGGATGGCTCCTTCCAGTATAGTGGTTTCAACATGGCGTATGGACTTGAGGATAAGCTTAGACTGGTCATAGAAAGGTTTGATGTTAATACCCTTAGGGAGGTCTTGGGCTATTTCAGAAAGCGCTTTTTTGATGTTGGCAATGGTTTTCAAAGTGTCTCCGCCGTACTGTTTTTCAACCGTGACATAAACAGCCTCCTGGGCGTTGTGACTTCCGGATTCTCTTCTGAATTTTCGTCCGATTTTGACATCAGCCACATCTCTGACATAGATAGGAACATTATTTCTGGAGGTGATGACTGTGTTTTCTATATGCTCCAGAGTTTCAATACGACCGATACCCTTAATGAGGGATTCCTGGCTTTTCTTCCTTATAATTCCTCCTGAAAAATTGCGGTTGCTGTTTTCTATAGCTTCCTTTATTTCTCGGATGGTAATGTTGTAATGTCTGAGCATTTCCGGATTTAGGAATACTTGGTATTGTTTGATGAAACCGCCCAAGTTGATGACGAACGAAACTCCATCCACTCCCTGAAGCCGGTAGCGGACAGTCCAATCAGCTACAGAACGGAGTTCCATGGGATCTGTTTCCTCTCCCACCACGGCAAATTCAAAGATTTCCCCCATTCTTGATGAAACCGGGCCCAATATCGGATGAGAGGTGCCAATAGGGAGGCGGCCAGTGATGAGCTCCAGTTTACTGGAGACGATTTGACGAGCCAGATAGATATCTATGCCCCAGTCAAATTCCACTGTGATCACCGAATCACCTGTGGCTGATTCTGAACGGACGCGGGTTACATGCGGGGCTCCGTTGAGCAGGCTTTCCAAAGGAAAAGTGATCAATCTTTCCACGTCTTCAGCTGCCATGCCCTCGTTTTCGGTTATGATGGTGACTAAGGGAGCATTGAGGTCAGGGTAGATATCTTTGGGCATTCTTATGTAAGAAATGATGCCCCATATAGAGATGAGCCCTATGATGAGTAAAGCAAGAAGTCGGTGTTTTAGCGCGAAATTAATAAATCTATCTATCATTTTTTATCTCCATTCGTTATTGATATTAATGTATGTGTCCTTTTTTCAGGATTTCTTCATAGAGTTTGGATTTGAGCTGATAATTTCCTTTATTAACCACTTCATCACCTTCTGATAATCCTTGTGTGACTTCCACATAGCCATTTTCTTTGGCTCCGGTTTTAACCACCTGAACAAAATATTCTTCTCCTTTCTTGATGAAGACGATTTCCTCTCCCTGATCTTCCAAGATACACTCATGGGGAACAGCCAGAGCCAGGTCCTGTTGATTAAGAGTAATTTTAATGTTTGCGAACATCCCTGCTTTGAGCTTCATGTCTTTGTTTTCAACCTCTGTTCTGACTGTAATGGTGCGGGTTTCTTGGTTTAAAACATCACTAATATACTTGATGACCCCATAAAATTTTTCTTCAGGGAAAGCAGGGACTATCACTTCAACCTTTTGGCCTATTTTAATTTTAGAGATATCTTTTTCATAAATATCCGCATCCACACACAGAACAGTGGGATCCAGAATGACCAGCAGTTCTACTGATTGATCAATCATGGCGCCCATCACCACGTTTCTTTCAATAATTTTTCCTCTTAAGGGGGAGTAAAGGGTAATAATAGGTCTGATCTGATGAGTTTCAGAGATTTTTTCAACCTGCTCTTCAGTGAATCCAAGCACATGGAGTTTTTTTTCTGTGGCATCCAGGTTTGCTTCTGCCACCTTTAAATCAGACTCAGCTTGGAGAAATTCCTTTTTAGGCCCCACGCCTCGGTCAAAAAGATTTTTTTCTCTTTCAAAGTTAACCTTTGCCAGTTCATAATCTGCCAGAGCTTTATAGTATTCAGACCGGGCATTACCAACTTCCTCACTTTCAAGAGTGATCAATTTTTGTCCTGGAGATACCCAATCACCGAGATGCACATGAATTTGGGCCACTCTTGCTGGAAAAGCATAGCTCACTATGGCTTTTCTCTGGGGCTGAGCTATCACTTTTCCCGGAGCTGAAAGGGTTGATTTGATGGGTCTGTATTGAGCGATAGAGGTTTCGATATCCACAAAGTCTTTTTCATCTTCGGTCAATGTGATTCCGGCCCCTCTGTTCAAACCTCTTCCTCCCTCTCTTCTTCCGTAACCTCTACTGATTCCTGCATGTCCTGTGCCCAGTCCTCTTCCCCTTCCCTCAGTTGCCTCCAATGAGCTGACATCAGTTGGGACTTCAGGAGCTTCTGTTTGATCAGAATCATCTGTTTTTTTGGCACAGCTGGGCACCAGTGTCATAAACAAAACAAAAGTCAAGGCAATAACAAAACATGTATATTTTCTTATCATTGGTTTTCTCCTTTTAATCTCTGGCCAATAGACTTTTCAAGTGAAGCTAATGCCACTTCATAATTATACAGGGCATTCGCATAAGATGTCATGGCTTGGATTAAAGTTCGGCGGGCTTCGATCAGTTCAATCCCACCGATTTCTCCTTCTTGATAGCTGAACAAAAACATATTGTAGGCTTCTTCAGCTTGGGTTAATATTTCCTCTTCAAATAACTTTATTTGACTGCTGGCAAATTCAGCATTCATATAAGATTCTTCGACTTCAAGAGATATGGTGTTCTTCAGATGTTCAAATTCGCTGTTTAAAGAATTGACATTAGCTTGAGCTTCTGCGATCTCACCCTTGGCCGGCTGCCAGAAGAAAAGAGGGATGGGAAAGGATAAAGTCACATCCCACCATTCCCCTTCTCCCTTTACTTTATGTCTGTTCACGCCCAGGTCAAAGTCTGGTAAATAGCTCATAAAAGCCTGTTTTTTTTGAAGATTTTGACCTTCTATAGCGTGTTCTATGCTTTTTATCTCAGGCCGGAAAGATAAGGCTCGTTTTTTTAGAGTTTCCAGGTCTATAGAAAGAGGTTCTTTTATGAATTCACCTTTTATTTCAAGAGGTGCGTATTTTTTTCTTGCCATCAAATAATTCAGACGAGCTTTAGCTAACCTGACTTCATTGGAAGTCCTTGTTAATTCACTGGCTGCTTTGGATGCTTCCACACTAGCCCTCAGAACTTCCACTCTAGCCACATCCCCGGCATCAAATTTGAGCTTTGTTTTTTCATAAAAATCTTTGGATAGCTCTAGATTCTGTTTTATATATTGATATTTTTTTTGGGCCAGGAGCAGAGCATAAAAAGCTTCTTTGACTTGAAAGGTAATGTCAAGCTTTAAAAGTTCGATTTCCTCATATATCTGGTCTGATTCTTTGGCAGCTATTTGGCCTCTTAAGGACCTTTTTCCAGGGAATTCAACAGACTTACTGATCCCAAAATACCATTCTCCTGTGTTTTTAACATCGAAAAAACTGGGCTGCAGATCAGAGTCCCAGTCAATGGATGGTTGAGGAATGGCTCTGGCCTGATTGATTCTGGCTAAAGAAGCTGTGTACTGCTGGTAGGAAGACAGAACCAGGGGATTGTTTTTGATGGCCGTATTTATACATTGTTCCAGGCTGAGAGGCTGATTTTTGGTTTCATTTCCATAAATCCCGGAAAGCAGGATCACATGAACCAGAAACAAGACACAAAATTTTTTTATCATGGGGGGCACCTCCTCATAAGATTGATTGGGTTTTAAAACTTTAATCAAAGTTTTAAATGAATGATTCGTCGGGAGGAGATCTTGAGGAGGGGGCGGTGTAGGTGAGGTTATAGTACGGAATGACTTGGCATGTATTAACGATTTCGATAAGTGTTAATTCCGGATGGTGATAGAAATTTATTTGGGCAGTTATGAAAATGGAGTTTTGAAAGTGGCACGCAGGACAATCCTTTGATTCCTGACATGTTTTTTCTGTATGGAAGAAATTTATTCCTAGAAAAAGAAGAAAAAATATAAGCAGTGAGGTAAAGACAATGAAGTTTCTCTTTGTTATTATCATGCCTGTAATTTTTTTAATAGGCTATAAAAAAATTCCTCATTAGTCAATTTAAATTTAGAAGTCGAGTTTCAGGCCTCCGTATACAGAGAAACCCGGGGATGCGTATCCTTTGATGAGTTCATAATCTGAATTTAGGATATTGTCAAAACGCAGAAAGAACTGGGCATAATTGAATAAATCATAGGAAATAGAGGCATTAATAAGGGTGAAATCCGGAAGAGTTACCCGGACGGTTTGAAAATTTTGATAAAAATTGTCTTGTCTTTCTCCCAAATAAAGCAGAGACAGAGTCATGTGAGTCTTTTTTAAGCCGTCATAGTAAATTTTCAAGGAAGCTTTGTGTTCAGGCCTGCGCAGAAGAGGCTGTCCTGTGCTGTCATCTTGGGCTCTGCACCAAGTGTAAGAAGCGGAGAAATTCATGTCCTTAGCAGGGATGACTCGAAGAGAAAATTCTGTTCCTTGTGATGAGGCTTCTCCAATATTGATGTAACCTTGGGTGTAGTCGAAATCAATGAGGTCCTTAAATTTATTTGAGAAATAGGTGGCTTTGACGAGAAGTTTTCCCGTGAATAATTCCTGTTCCAATCCAGCATCCCAGCCCAGGTTTCTTTCTGGCTTAAGGTCAGTATTTCCCACTGGACCCCATAAAGTGCCGGGGGCATAAAGCTGATAAAGAGATGGTGCCTTGAATCCAGTTCCTAAAGTGGCTTTGATTTTTGTGCCGGTGTTTTCAAAGATATAAAGTGGGGCTATTCGATAGGTTAAAGAGCTTCCAGCTTCACTGTGTTTGTCAAAGCGAGCTCCGACGGCAGCCATAAGCCTGTCATTCCAATTGATTTGGTCCTGAATATAAACACCTATATAAGAGGCATTTTTTTGGGGGAATTCACTCTCATAAGGACCAAAGAAACTCCGTGATTCGTAAAAAGAGCTTCCATCTTCTCTATAAAATTCAAGACCAAGGGTCAAGGTATTGGACTTGTGGACAAAGAGATTATTTTGAAAGTCAATTTTAAAGAGATGACTTTTGTATTCTGAGTTATCTGAGGAATAAGGATGAAGTGTATCCGTGGGATTGCTGTATTTTCTCAGTGAATCTGTATAGGAAAAATCGATTTTTGTTTCCCATCGATTTTCTATAAAAAGGCCCCGGAAACCTCCTTTCAAGAGGACAAGGTCATAATCACCAATGTTATTAGGGTCATCTCCGAAATCTCCACCGCTGTTATCAATATCCATTTCAGCATCTATTTTTCTTAAAGAAAAGTGAAGGTCCATATTATCTTTAAGATGAAGGCTGAATTTACCAGAAAGTGTTGTGTTGCGGTATCCGTCTTTTTCCGTATTTCCTTTGTAACGGGTGCTGGCTGAAGAAAATCCATTGGTTTTGAAATAGGAGGCGCCCACTGAAAAAGCTATCCTCTTAGTGCTTCCCGAGACTTCTCCTTTTCCCTGAAAGGTTTCATAGGTTCCGCCAAATGAACTGAAATGGAATTTGGGCTTTCCCTGTTCCTGTCTGGTGATGATATTGATCACACCTGCCATAGCGTCAGAGCCGTAGAGAGTGCTCTGAGGGCCTCTAATGACTTCAATCCGGTCTATGTTTTCAATAAACAAGTGGCTTAAATCAAAGGAACGGTTTGGATCAATGGGATCATTGAGCTCTGATCCATCCAGCATGATTTTAGTGTGAGAAGAACTGGCTCCCCTGATAAACACAGAAGCGGCTTGTCCAGGGGGACCGCTTTGGACCGTATTCAGTCCTGCGATTTCCTGAATAGCTTCATAAACCGTATTGTTATTAAATTTTTGGAGTTCTTCCCTTGTGATGACTGTGACAGTGGTGGCCACTTTTTTGATTGATTTTTCGATCCGATTTGCTGTGACTGTGATTTCATACTCTAATTTCTGCTGTTCCTTTTCATTTGTATCCTCTGAATCTTGATAAGGAAAGGCCCCTAAGGCAATAAAAAGGATCAGGCTCCATGGTAAAAGAAATTTTTGAATCACTCCGTTTCCTCCTTTTCGCTTACAAAAAAGCGCTTGATATGACCTAGGAGGAAAGTTTTGGTGGGTAAGAACCACCCAAACTTCCACCCGAAGATGGGTTTTTAAGACCTGAGGAGGTATCCTGACTTACGGCTCTTTGATGTCCAGGGCCTTCCCACCCTTTGGGCAGTGGCTTTTCCTGGTCCTAAAACCGCTTACAGTAGCGGGGGCTGTGTCCGATTTTCACGGACTTCCCTCTTTATCAGGCCTAAAACCATTTCCTGACCTATTCATAAAAAATAGGAATAGGCGAGGTTGCTCTTTAAAAATTTATATTCACATTTATCCATGTGATTGTCAAGTTTTGATTGTTATAAGGAAACCTTTCTAAAACCGTAATAGATTTTATTTGACAGATAAGGGGAAGGGCAAGGGATTCGTCACCCCTTGCCCTCTCCCCTTAATAAACATTATATATCACCTGTATTACGGTTTTAGAAAGGTTTCCTTAATATTAAAGGAGGGTTTGATACTTTTTCCCCTGCCAGGTATTCTTAAGCTCTAATTCTTTTTCAATTTCTCGAATGACCTGGGACTTGTTTTTGAGCCATTCTGGAGCGATCAAGAGATCCGGGTGAGCCTCGCTCACCAGTCTTTGTATGATCACAGCCGGGGAGAGATGCTCCAAAAAATGAACAGCTGCTTGAACATACTGTTTTTTGGTAAGCAGGGATATTTTTTCTTTTTCATATTCTTCAGCCAGCTGCGAGCCTTTAGCCACATAAAGCATGTGGAGCTTGGCTGCCTGAATGCCCAGACGGGAGATGACACTGGCGGTTTCAGCCATATCTTCAAGATCTTCGCCGGGGAGTCCCAGTATGAAATGGCCGCACACATTAATTCTCCGGTTTTTAAGAGATAAAATAGCATCCGCGGTATCAAATAAGCCGTGCCCCCGGTTCATGTATTCAAGGCTTTTTTTGTGGATAGACTGCACTCCTAATTCGATCCAGGTATAGTAATTTTTTGAGTAGTCTTCAATGAGGTCAAGAATATCTTTGTTGAGACAATCCGGCCGGGTGGCTATGGAAATTCCTATCACATCCGGGTGCTGGACCGCTTCTTGATAGAGTTTTTTAAGCTTATCTAAAGGGCCGTAGGTGTTAGTAAATGTCTGGAAATAGGCTATAAATTTGTCGGCTTTGTATCTTTTTTTAAGGCCCTCCATACCCAAGGATATCTGCTCAAATATGGATTCTGGTTGGCTTTTCCGCCCGGAACCTCCTGAAGGGTCACAGAAGATACAGCCTTTGGTGCTGAGGGTGCCATCACGGTTGGGACAGCTCAGGCCGGCATCCAGGGAGATTTTATAGACGCGGCACCCAAAAGTTTTTTTAAGGTGATGGCTGAATTTGCGGTATCTGAGTTCTTTGGGATGTGGATGCATGATGTTATTTAATGAGATATCTCATCAATTGTCAAAATTATCCTTATTATTCATAAAGTACGTATTCATTTCTGAAACCTTTTTGAGGGAAAGGGCACAGAGTTCGTCACCCGCTCGATTCCCCAGCGCGGAATCTCTCTCCCATTCGGGCTTCGCTCCCCTCTAAAGAGGAACCATGCCCGCTCAGCCCTCATAGGGGATTCCTCACTCCATGCCC
>DASRVI010000401.1:0-3293 GCA_035655135.1 Acidobacteriota bacterium
TGCAAGGGGTATGATATCTTTTTTACGTTTCCTTAGAGGGGGAAGTTGTATGGTTACAGCGTTCAGCCGGTAGAGAAGGTCTTCCCGAAATTTTCCCTGCGACACAGCTTTGGTTAGGTCTTTGTTGGTGGCTGCCAGAACCCTGACATCAATTTGGATAGTCTGGGTTCCTCCAACCCGAAGGAATTCCTTTTCTTCCAGGGCTCTCAGCACTTTAGCTTGGGTATTCAAGCTCATATCCCCAATTTCATCAAGAAAAATGGTTCCTTCATGGGCCAGCTGGAAGTTACCTGGCTGTGTAGAGACAGCCCCTGTGAAGGCCCCTTTTTCATAACCGAAAAGCTCACTTTCAATCAGTTCATTAGGGATAGCTGCACAATTAACCGGGACAAACGGTTTTTGCGACCGTGGAGAGAGCTCGTGGATTCCTCTTGCAATCAATTCTTTCCCGGTTCCGGTTTCGCCTTCTATCAGCACAGATATATCTGAGGGAGCTACTTTTTTCATCATGTTAAGAACATTTTTCATACCTGTGGACTCTCCAACAATCCTGAATTTAGGAGTTATATCCTGTATCAGCTTGATATTTTCTTCTACAACTTGCCGGTGAAGTTGGGAGTTGCTGAGAGCTACTCCTGCCTGTAGGGATAAGGCGGTCAAGAACATCAAGTCTTCTTCAGAAAAACTCCCGCTTGTGGTTCGGTTATCCAGATAGATCACGCCTAGAACTTGGCCATGAAACATTAGAGGAGCGCATACTGCAGACCGAATATTATATTCCCTAATGCTTTTTGCTTCCACAAATCGACTGTCTTTCAGAGCATTTTCTGTTAAGATGGATAGTTTATCCCGAAAGGATTTCTGGATAATGGTCCGGCTGACTTCTAATTTTTCAGATGAGTCTTTTCTGTGTTTATCCACCATAATTTCACAGACCAATTCTCCTGTTTGTTTATCCTTCAGGGCAATGAATCCCTTTTCTGCATTCAGCATTTTTAAGGCTGTGTTCATGATTTCTTCCAGGATCACATGAGGATATTCCAGATATGAATTAGCTGTCCGGCTGAATTCATAGAGAAGCAGGAGCCTCCGTTGGTCCTTTTTTAGAGCCATGATATCAGAAGAATCCAGTTCTTCAGCTAAGAAAGCATCGATATTTGTGGGATCTAGAGTTTCAATTTCCTTAGTTTCATAGCTGGTTTTATCCGGAGACACGAACTCTACCCTGGAGGAGGGAAAAGAAGCTTCCTGTTTGAAGATAAAAATGGATTGCCCTATCTTTATCTTATCCCCGTCTTTCAGCTTTTTTTCATGGGTGGTCTGATTGTTGATCTGGAGGGTGTGCTTTGCTTCCAGATCTTTTATGATGTAGCTTCCATCATCCAGAATAGCAATTTCAGCATGCTCACGGGAAATAAAGGGATCGAGTACGCGTATATCGCAGGATGACTTTCTTCCAATGAGGGTAGTGGACTTATTAAGGATATGCCTTTCGATTTTTTTGTTTTTTTGCTTCAGGATTAAATAGGGCATTTTTTGCTTGGACGGATTATACTCTCCTCTCAGAATCGTGTCAATGTCCTGAGTTTGGATAAGTTCTGGTTTAAAAAGGACATATGTATTCGATTCCGGACATATTGTGTTCGCAAACGGACAAATGACTGTAATTTCATTTTTTCACTTCTCAAGAAATAATGTTGGCATATTTTTTGCATTATTTATTGATCATTCAGAGCAAAAAAATGATTGAAAAAAAATACATGGAGACTGTAAAGAAAAAAAAGGAAACCAAAAGGTTTGTGTGAGCGTTTATATAAGTGAAAGAAGAAGCAAATGAAACCACTCAATTTTGATCCCGGAACTCAATTTGCCGGACGCTACCAGATTATCGAGGAGATGGAGTCTCAGGATAGCGGGACGAATTACAGAGCCTATGACTGGAAAAATAAAACCCATGTTTATCTTAATATTTTTAATTCCAACCATGTTTCAAATCCGCAAATTCTGGAGAGAATTCAGGAAGATCTTCTGCAGGCCCAGAAATTTTCCCATAAAAATATCTGCCGAATTTTTCAATTTTCGAGAAAGGATGATTCTTTTTATTTCAGCCGGGAATGTGTTGAGGGAGAGATGCTCAAAGATATCATCCAGATGACTCGAGGATTGAATCCAGATTCTGCATTGAATATTGCCATTCAGGTCGGAGAAGGGATTTCCGCAGCCCGTAAGTATGGTCTCAAGCATCTATGCCTCAGCTCCAAGAAGATTATCGTGGACACCAATGGGACGGCTCGAATCATTCATTGTGATAATCTGCAAGAATTAAAAGCCCTGTCCAATGAGAAATCAGAAACTTCAGATCATCAGGATCAAGATATCTATTTTATAGGGAGCATTCTTTATGAAATGCTCACTGGCTGTCCTTTGGAAAAAAAGGTTCCTTCAGGAAAAAAGAAAGCCATGCCCAAAGAGCTGAAATCAATTATTCTCAAGTGCTTGAATTCACCAAGAAAAAACCGATTTAAGGATATTGATGAACTCATATTGGTCCTTTCAAAAGTTCAAATCAATCATAATACTGTAAAAACGAAAGAAATAAGGATCGATTCCAAATTAAAGCCTCTGATAAGGCTCTTTTTCCCAAAACAGATTAATTCCGCGGCTTTTTTTTCAGTCATCATTATCCTTGGAGTCATTGCCGGAGTATCCATACTGGCTTTAAATCGGAGAAATCCAATCCCTGCTGCAGGAATGAAGAAGATGGTTGTTTTGTCCTTTGAAAACATGGGGTCTCCTGAAGATGATTATTTTACTGAAGGAATGACCAAAGAAATCAGCAATCGATTGTCCTCGCTTCAGGGATTAGGAGTGATTTCACAGATCAGCGCTCAGTGTTATCAAGATAGAACCAAATCCACCGGACAGATCGCGGTAGAACTCAATGTGGATTATATTCTGGATGGATCTGTGCGCTGGAGACAGGATGATTCGGGCCAAGTTACGGTTCGCATCACTCCAAAATTGATCCGGACCAAGGATGATTCACAGATTTGGAGCCAGACTTATGACCGGAATATTAAAGATATTTTTTCCATTCAGTCTGAAATCGCTGAGCAGATTGCCGGCCAATTGGACCTTGTCTTGCTGGAACCGGAACGCCGATCTCTTTATAAGAAACCGACCGATAATGTCAAAGCCTATGAGTATTATCTTTGTTCATTTCAACATGAAGATCAGGGCTGGGTAGACTCAGATCCAGAGGCATTCGAGAAAGCTCTGAACTTACTTCAGAA
>DASRVI010000402.1:0-3897 GCA_035655135.1 Acidobacteriota bacterium
TTTCAAGACCGGGAACTGCCCACAGAAAAGAATTTATCCCTCAAAATCCATGCCCAGGTCATGCTGCTGAACAATGATTCTGAAGGAAGATGGGTGAACGGGAGTGTGGGCAAAATCAAGGATGTTTATGCGGGGGATACAGGTTCGGATGTGATTGAAGTGGAGCTTAGTGACGGGAGTGTGGTGGATGTGGAACCCTTCACCTGGGAGATTTTTGAATACAGATACAATGAGAATACAGGGAGACTGGAGACAGAGACCGTGGGAGCATTCACCCAGTATCCTCTCCGTCTTGCTTGGGCCATCACCATCCACAAAAGCCAGGGAAAGACGTTTGACAGGCTGGTCATTGACATTGGAAAAGGGACTTTCTCTCCAGGTCAGATGTATGTGGCATTGAGCCGGTGCACCTCTTTGGAAGGAATCGTTTTAAAAAAAGAAATCCAAAAAAAACATGTGTTTATGGATTGGAGGATCATCGATTTTCTGACCAAATATCAGTACAGTCTTTCCGATGAGAAAATGCCGCTTGAGCAGAAAGTTGATTTTATCCAAAAGACGATTCAGGAAAACAAAAAACTGGAGATCGTGTATCTCAAATCAAAAGATGAGAGATCAAAGAGAGTCATCAAACCTTATTATGTGGGGGACCTTAAGTATAAAGACTGGACTTTTCTGGGAGTGGAAGCCTATTGTTATCTGCGGAGCGAAGACAGGAATTTTAGAGTGGACAGAATTCTGGAAATGAAGAGAGCTGAATGATGAGATGCCGGTTATTTATTTTTGTCAGAACAGGGCTTTATAGTCTATTCCTTTTTGCTTGAGGGCGCAGGCGAGGCGGTTCCGGTATTCGTTGAAAAACGTGTCTTTAAGCGCCTTTTCCCATCCCAGGCGTTTATAAAAGCTTCTTATGGAACCGGTGTAGTTCATGCGGTCGATATACACGTGATCGACTTTGCCGGCTAAATTATTGATGAGATTTTCCGGATTCCCGGGCAAAAGGGGGCCGATAAAGGCAAAGGTATGGATTTTTTGATCGTGGATGGTTTTGAGGGCGCGGATCCTCTCTTTTATGGGAGAGGCGTGGGGCTCAAAGAGTTGGGCTGCTTTCTCATCATCTGTGGCAATGGAAAAGCCCACTTCAATGGCGTTGAATTGTTTGAAGAGATCAAGATCTCTAAGGACTAGCGTTGATTTGGTCTGGATGTTGACGGGAAACTGTTTGCGGAGGAGCTCTGTGAGACAGCCCCGGGTCAATTTGAATTTGGTTTCAAGAGGCTGGTAAGGGTCACAGACTGAAGAGATCCAGACAGTCCCTTTTTTGGCGCGCTGGAGCTGGCGGCAAAGGACTGCGACCGCATTTATTTTTACGTCCACGAATTCGCCCCAGGGCTCTTGGTGTCCGGAGTAGCGGGGCATAAAAAGCCGGGCATAGCAGTAACGGCAGTTGTGCTGGCATCCGGTATAGGGATTGAGGCAGTAGTCGAAGATCTTGGATTTGTTGAGGATACTTTTGGCTTTGATTTGGCGAATGATCATTGGGGGATTTTATTAATTCTACTCCACGATCTCATATTCATAAACACATGCTTCGTAATAGGGATCGATCAGATACAGACGATTTCCATAGATTCTTTTCTTGAAATGAGAAACAGGAACAGCTATTCGTTCGAGCCATATCCCGTCCTTACTGTAAATCCGAAATTCGAGGATAGGCAGGTCCTTAAGTGTGGCTGCTCTTGTTCCAGTATCTTCAGGTTTGCTTTTAAAAGTGGTCACCCAAAGCCTACCCTTTGAGTCTATTTTAATATCGGTATGGACATAAGTGAGATCAGGCCACATTTCTTTATCCATTTTATTTATGATCGGGTAACCCAAAGATTGTTTCATTCTCCATATCAAATCTCCGGCAGAGGAATACTTCTCTATCCTGTTTTGATTCTCAAATGCAATGTAGATGTTATCTCTTCTATCGCGGGTGAAGAAAACCTGGTTGGCATTGTGAGTAAGGGGGGAATCTTCATATTTCTCAGCGGAACAGAATTTTTTTATTATTTCTCCCTCTGGAGAGACCACTGCCATAAGGGTCGGATTGACTTCTTGACTAAGGTCCAAGGCATCCAAGACATAATCACCAGAATTGAGAATGATCATCTTACGGCAATTTCCAGGAAGTTTGATATCCTTGAGGTAAACTCCATCCGGTGAATACTTCACAGCTCTCCCTCCTCTTCGGAATTCTATAATATAAATGTTGTCTATTGAGTCTATGGCCAAACACATGGGCCATTCAATTTCTCCCGGACCCTGCCCCACTCCGCCAAAATCCAAAACAAAATTCCAGTCTTTATCAAACTTCCGAACTAAATATTCTCCCCAAGACAAAACAAATTTATGGCCGCGGCTGTCCTGAACCATGTCAAAATTTTTATAAAAGATATATTCTTCTTTTTCTGGCTCGATTCCTCCTATTTTTTTGATTAATCCCAGAGTGATCTTTTGATTATCTTTCCATAAGGGCTCCCGGTTGTAGATAATCCTATGGCCATTAGCAGATTCCACCGTATAAGTGCTTTTCTCTTTCTGACATTGATTCAGAAGTGAGGCGGTCAAGCAGATGAGAAAAGTGAGGAGCAGATACCTTATATTCGTCCATAAATCCATATTACCTTCCTTTGGATTTATCATATGGGATTGAAAGAAAATATCAAGAAAAGTTTGGAAAGACAGGCATCAAAAAACAGGGGCATGATACCTTCATGATGCATTCATGATATCATTAAAAGCTGTTGGCCATTACAGGATGTTGAATCCACTTCTCTCCATCGTAGCAGAGCACCTGTGTCATGAGTTCGGATTTGGCCTCTGCCATGACCCGAGGACTGAATGGCGCCCTGGTGAGATTTTTTTGAAAGGCTTCATTGTGCAGAGTTTCATACCGATCTGTAAACCGGATTTCTTTTAAAATAAAATTGAAATCAAACTCAAATATCCGGCCTGAACGAGTGGATGTGGATACAGCCTTTCCATCAATGATGCTGATTCGAATTATGGGATCACGCATAAGTTCAACCTTGCCGAAATCTGTAACAGGAAAAAGTATATAATGCTTCTCAACTCCTTGAGCAAGATCAGGGGACTTGTAATAGCCGTTCTGAGGAGAACCCCCGCTCCTGAAATCCGGCTCTAAGACCGCCAGAAATCCTTTGTCATACTCATTGTTGCAGCCGCCCAAAAGGATCTCTTTGCCCCCGTCTTTATCCAGGTCACAAAAAGAAAAATCGTGGATTCTTCCTGAATTCCAGTACTCTCTCTGTAATTTTCCCGAATGATCCAGGACCGCAAGTTGAGTGGGAAACATATCCATGTTGTTAGAAATCATGAATATTTCCAAAAGATTGTCTTGGTTGAGATCCGTCACACCCAATCCCTTAACGGTGTACTTATTGGAATAAGTTTTTTCGCCAAAGGTCATGGTGCGCCCCGGCTCAAACCACCGTTTTGTTTTTCCTCCTGAGTCCAAACAGATGAGCCTTTCCTTGCTCTCACCAAGGACAATCGACCTGGGAATAAAAAGCACTTCTTTTTTTTTATCATTATCAATATCCCGGATGATAAGAAACGGATAGTCCAGCCCATCATGATGTTCAGAATTTTTTCGGACCTGAAAGTGATTCCGATAAAACTCTTCGTCCCTTAGGTTCACGATCCCCGTTTCATAACGCCAGAGCTCCTGGCTTTGTTTATTCAATATCACCAGTTCAGAGCCCTCGATTCTGAAATCATTCGGCTCTGAGGAAACCGGCCGTTTGAACAACAGAAAAAACAAAACAACCAGCACTAAGACCAAAATCAGAAGATTGATAGACTTCCAATGACTCTTTTGTTCCTGGCATG
>DASRVI010000403.1:0-5008 GCA_035655135.1 Acidobacteriota bacterium
TTCATAGTCCAAGCCTAATTTAATCTTATGCTCTGCACCTAAAAAACGATCATTAAAATAGGTTGCTCTGGCTGAAGGATTTAATTTTTGAATAACTGACTTTTGCTGGAGTTCAGGATTATTTCTGTATATATGGAAGTATCTATCATAATTTCGGGGCTCATCAGGGAGAGCTTGTTCACTGTAAGTAAGGGGAAATTTGCGGGAAAGATAGGTGACTCTTCCTTCTAGAAAAATATTTGATTTTAAAGAATAACTTCCCTGTAAACTAAATGTATGCGTTATTTCTCCTTTTCTTCTATTGGTAGCTGTTTGGTCAATGTAATCCTGAGTTTGATTCATGTAAAATTTCTCTTTGATTGAAGTGAGATTGTAAGTAAGACTTGCCCGAATATCCAAAGGAAGACTTGTGACTAATTTACCGAATACATTATATTCTTGATGAGGCGCGTCATCCAAAACAAAAACTCCCTGTCCTGCCTCTTGAGTGCTGGTCCAGTCTTTATGATGATAACTTTTAATCCAATTTGAGTAACGGGCATTCACATACAAATTCAAAACATCTTTGGCTATAGGACCTCCTAAATGAAAAGACAGGTCATTCCATGAATTGAATTCTGTGGGTTTGGATAGATCCAATATTTCCAAATCCTCTTCACTTAAGAAAGATGACTGCATACCTTTGTTATAATGCTCTCCAAGAAACCCTACCTTGAATTGATTTCCCCCTGATTTTGACACAATATTTAAATACCCTCCATCTGTATCTGTGACCTCAGGGCTGTGCCCTGCGATGCCGAACTCGATTTCTCCGTATGTATCTATATTGACTGTGGTGGAAGGATAAGAATCCAGGGGACCATTCAAAATAATGCCATCTAAAATGACTCTGTTTCCGCGAACAGAACCTCCAGAAATGCTGTAAGCATGCTGTATTGGAGGATCTTCGGGAACTGAACCAGGAATGGAACCAACAATTTCAAAAAGGTCTTTATGAAGCGGAAGACTCTGGATTAAATCACTTGAATAACGAATGGTGGTGCTGGAATTTCTTGTATCGAGGGCAGGCGATTTATTTTCGATTATTTTAATGGTTTCATCTGAATCTTTGTCAAGAACAGCAGAAATCTGTATGTCTTCACCTATATCTATATTTATCCCCGTAAATTTTTTCGTCTGGTATCCAGGTTTTTCAGCATGCAGAGAATAATTTTCTCCTGGCGGAAGGTTGGCGAAATGAAACTTTCCAGTCTCTTCTGTCACATAAATGATCATGCCCAGTAAAGGGGACCCTTCTAAAATGACAGTGGCTTTAGAAAGAGGATTGTTATCAGGATCTTTCACTATCCCACTCAAAGAGCAGGTGGTGCTTTGCTGTGAGATTAAAAATGGAGCTGCACTTAAAGTCATTAATAAGATCAATAAAAACTTAAGTATCTGTTTCATCAATTTCATCTCCTTATCTTCAGTTCAGGTAAGCAATAGTTAGTGAACAAGTTTATTTTATATTCAAGTTCAGGTCAAATTGAAATTCTGGTGCGCCTTGTGATCCTAAAGATTTTCAACTATTTAAACGTGAATTTCCTATCTAGTGTTGCATTAAAATATAATACCAAAAAAAATATCTTCTCAACTCCTTATTCAGCCTCCTAAAAAAGGTGTGGCTGAAGCAACATTGAAGATTTAGCATTCTGATGCACAAATTTAATCCGGGGATATTTATATGTCGAAATTTTTATAGGGGAAAGGGCATGGGATGAGGAATCCCCTGTGAGGGCTGAGCGAGCATGGTTCCTCTTTAGAGGAGAGCGAAGCCCGAACCGGGAGAGAGATTCCGCGCTGGGGAATCGAACGGGTGATGAATCCCTTGCCCTTCCCCTCCAAAATCTGAAGGGAGCGACAGCCACACCTGTTTTTTAAGACTTGAATCTTAAAAAAGCTCCAATACTTCCATATCTATCTAATTGGGAAGGAGGATTGATGTGCCTCACTTGACAGCTCTGGTTCATACCGGCCTCCACAGCTTCATCAATCACATCTATAACCGGAATCGTTTTGACTTTGCAGCCTAAGCACTCGGTTTCATCCAAATATACAAATCGACATTTAGGACATAATCTCCCTGGTTTTGAGAATTTTCTAGTGATAAGGAGGGTTTTCACTTCTCCTTTATTCAAACTTCTAAGAGTATTTCTTATTCCTGAAACAGCCATTCCTCCCCTTTTAATTTCTGACTCAAAATCTTTCACGATCTGCTTTTCTTCGTTTTTCTTCACCTCTTCTTTTATGCTCAGCGCTTCTTTCAGTATTTTATCCGGGCTGTCATTTGGTTTGGCTTTGAGAATGCCTTTCATCCTTTCCTTTAGGTAAGGGTGAAAATGAGATTCAAGTTCTTTAAGATAATCTTCTGAAGCTCCCACAAAAAGCCAGTCAAAGCCATCCTTCTTGAAAACTTCAAACGTTTTAGTGGAGGCTTTCTTGATGTGGGTTTGAAAAAGCGATGCCAGATGCTTTTCAAGACTTTGAGAACCAAATCCTTCTCTACCGGTCTCTCCTTTATGTTTTGAAAGGTCTGTTTTCATCTGGTCAATGAGTTTGATTTCGCCCATGTAAATGTCATACCATTTGGCTTCTTTTCGATCCATGACCAACGCACATATCCTGTGATACTGCTCCAGTATCGCAGACAAAGGCCGCACATAAGGATTTCTGTCAAATATAACCATATTCCATGGGGATTTTACCAAATTAAAGACTTCCCAATAATCTTCCGCATGGCAGGAAAATATGGACATTCCATAATAATCATAAAAGGGAAGCTTCTGTGAGCAGTAATCCTGGATTTTTTTCAGATCCTTAAACAGAGAATCCTTTTTCTTGCTCTCTAAATTTTTCTTTCTCAGCCGGGAGTGGCTTCGGCTCATAAGATTCTTTAATGAAAGCTCAATTTCCTTTTTTGTCATTCGGTCCCGACTAGTATCCAGAAAAAAGGATGTGGTGAAATAATCCTTACTCCTAAATTTTGCCAGTTTTTCAATCTGATCCTGGCTTGTTAGTTTCATCAGCCCTCCTTAAATAGAGTCATTTAAATGAAAAATAAGAGTGTTAAATGGTTAGAAAATAAGGGATTTGCCACTTGTATCTAAGATAGGTCACTATTCAGATTTGTCAAGTTTTTTTAAAGGAAACCTTTTCAAACAGACTGTACATTATGGGAATAACAAAAAGAGTTAATAATGTAGTGGCGAACAATCCCCCGATAACAGATATGGCCATGGGAGCTCTCATTTCAGAACCTGCTGAAGTGCTCAATGCCATAGGGAGCATTCCTAACATAGTGGTTAAAGCTGTGATCAAAACAGGACGCAAACGGACCACACAGCCTTTTAAAATTGATTCTTTGATTTCTGTTCCTTTCCGCTTTAACTGATTGATGTAATCAACCATAACAATTCCATTGTTAACTGCAATGCCTCCCAGTATGACAAATCCAATAAGGGAAACAAGACTAACGGTCTTTCCAGCCACAAGAAGGGCTATCACAACTCCAATAATTCCCAGGGGAATGGTGAACATGATGACAAGCGGATGGAGAAAAGATTCAAACTGAGAAGCCATGATCATGTAAACAAGCAGGATTGCGAGAGCAAAAACACCTATCATAATAAGAAAAGCTTCCTGCATATCCTTATACTGACCGCCGTATTCAAGAAAATAGCCTCCAGGAAGAGCTTTTTCCAAGCCAGCTAGATTTTCTTTAATGTCAGTCATAACACTGCCTAAGTCTCTTCCAGCTATATTGGCTGAAACCGTGACCACACGACCTTGATTTTCCCTGGTTATTTCAATAGGACCTACCCCCTCTGCAATCCGAGCAACCTGGCTAAGCTTTATTATAGTATTAGCAGGAGTCATAATAGGTATGTTCTTTATATCATCCAGATCATCTCTATATTTTTCTTCAAACCGAACTTTAACATCAAATTCATCATCCCCTTCTCTATATTTTGTGGCCACTTTCCCTAATGAATAGGTCTGCACTGTGTTTCCTACTTGAGCCACCATCAATCCCAGCCGGGCTGCTTTTTCCCTGTCAATTTGAATTTGATACTCAGGTTTTCCTTGTTCTAAGGAATGCCCCACATCTCTCAATCCCTCAACATCCTTTATACGGCTGACAATATTATCAGCTGTTTCTTTAAGCCTGGCCAGATCCTTTCCAAACAGCTTGATTTCAATGGGAGCCTGTGCTCCTCCGGTCATCATCTGGCTCATATCAATGGATTCGAATTTTACCCCTTTATATTTAGGAAGTTTTCCTCTTATTTTCTCAAGTATTTCAAGATCTGAGAGGGACCGTTCCTCCTGCTCCTTGAGTCCAACCCACAGCAAGGCTTCATGAACCCCGGAAGCGCCAAAACCAGAAGCAGCATCTGAAGGGTCTTCTTCCGCCATAGATCCTACTTGCGCTGAAACGATTTGAACTTCAGGCTCATTCAGTATGGTTTCCTCAGCTAAAGAAACTACTCGGTCTGTCTCTTCAAGTGATGTCCCGATAGGCATCTTAACTTTAATAAGGAGCATATCTCTGTCTGAACTAGGCATAAATTCAGTTCCAATAAATGGGACCAATGCCAATGAAATGGCCAAAAGCACCACCGCTCCACCAAGAACTTTTCCCCGGTTTTGGAGTGCTTTAAGCAGTGTTCGTTCATAAAAATCTCTTATTCTGGAAAACAGGCTTTTCTTTGGTTTTCCTTTTCCCTCTGCATTTTTCTTTCTCAACCTAAAAATAAAAGAAGCCATCATGGGAACAATGGTGAGCGCCACAAAAAGAGACGCCACTAAAGAAAACGCTACTGCCAGAGCCAAGCCTCTGGTCAATTTTCCAGTTATTCCCTGGGCAAAGACCATTGGAAAAAACACAGCAATGGTGGTCAAAGTGGATGCTGTGATAGCCATTCCAACTTCTGAGGCACCCATTTTTGCGGCTTGTTTTCTATGTTCT
>DASRVI010000404.1:0-4545 GCA_035655135.1 Acidobacteriota bacterium
TGAACCTTCAAACAGACCTCTATGGGAAAAAGATGGGAATTCACCTTCTTAGGAAAATCAGAGATGAAAAAAAGTTCGATTCTCCTGAGGAGCTTAAAAAACAGATCCAAAAAGATATCCTTATGACCAAGCGATACTTTAAAATGAGTTAGTTCTTGGTTTAATCTTGACTTTTTATGCCAGTTGTTGCATGTTCATAAGAAACAAAAATAGATTTGAAATATTAGCCACATTTACGGAGAAAAGGATGAAAGAAAAAATAAAAGCCAGAGTCATGGATTCCAGAAAAATCAAAAGAGCTTTTAATAGAATGACCACAGAAATCACAGAAAGAAATCGAGATCTTAACAACCTGGTAATTATAGGAATCCGAACAAGAGGAGTTCACATTGCCAAAAGGATCGCAAAACTGATCAAAGATTACGATAATGTTGAAGTCCCGGTGGGAATACTTGATATCACTTTATATAGAGACGACTTTTCCGAACTCGAAGACAAACACATTGTCAAAAAGACAGAAATAAATTTCTCTATAGAAAATAAAGATGTGCTTTTAGTGGATGATGTGCTGTTCACTGGCCGGACCATAAGAGCTGCCATGGACAGCTTGATTGATCTGGGTCGGCCAAAGACAATTCAGCTCCTTGTGTTTATAGACAGAGGCCACAAGGAACTCCCCATAAGAGCGGATTACACAGGAAAATCTCTTCCCACTTCAAAAAGAGAACAGGTTAAGGTCAAATTAAAGGAGATTGACAAAAAAGACGAGGTCCTTATCACAGAACCAGGAGGAATTGAATAGGAGAAAAAATTGAGCTTTAATAAAAAGCATCTTTTAGGCATTCAGCATCTCACAAAATCTGAAATCCTAACTATACTGAATACAGCCGAATCCCTCAAAGAGATTTCAAGACGGGAAGTCAAGAAAGTGCCTGCTTTAAGAGGAAAAACAATTATCAATCTCTTTTTTGAACCCAGCACCAGAACAAGAAGTTCCTTTGAGCTGGCTGCCAAAAGACTGAGCGCAGACATCTCCAGTTTTTCAAAGACAACCAGCAGCACTGTTAAAGGGGAAACCCTCAAAGATACGGTTCTGAACTTAGAAGCCATGCAGACCGATGCTATCATTATCAGACATTCTGCTTCGGGAACACCTCTTTTCTTGAGTACATTCTGTCGGTCACATATCATTAACGCAGGTGATGGAACCCATGAACACCCCACTCAAGCGCTCCTGGATGCCTTCACCATAAAAGAGGAGAAAAAAAGACTCAAAGGACTTAAGGTGGTGATTGTTGGGGATATTCTACACAGCCGGGTTGCCCGTTCCAATGTATTTCTTCTGAACAAGATGGGAGCCAAGGTGGTTCTGGTAGGTCCTCCGGGCATGGTGCCGTCAGAAATGGCTCATTTAGGAGCTAAAATTGATCACAATATGGACAGAGCTGTTAAAAATGCTGATGTTATCATGATGTTGAGAATCCAGCTGGAAAGACAGCAAAAAAATTATTTTCCATCTATCAGAGAATACAGACATCTGTACAGTCTTACTCCAAAAAGATTTGAAACAGCCCATAAAAATGCCATCATCATGCATCCCGGTCCTATAAACAGAGATGTTGAAATCTCAACCCAACTAGCTGATTCAATAAAGTCAGTCATACTTAAACAAGTGGAAAATGGAATTGCCGTAAGAATGGCAGTCCTTTACCTTTTGCTAGGAGGAAAAGAACGTGACTTTACTGATTAAAAACGGACATGTGAAGGATCCTTGCTCTAAATTAGATAAAAAATTAGATATTTTAATAAAAAACAACAAGATAGCCGAAATAAAGGAAAAAATAGAAGGAGAAGATCATCAAATAGTAGATGCCTCTGGGATGTTCATTACTCCGGGCCTTATTGATATGCATGTGCATTTAAGGGATCCGGGACAAGAACATAAAGAAACTATAGAGACCGGCTCAAAAGCAGCTGCTGCAGGAGGTTTCACTTCCATTGCCTGCATGCCCAACACTTTTCCGGTGAATGACAATTCAGGTGTCACTAAATATATCATTTCTAAAGCCAAAAAAAGTGCCTCTGTAAACATATTTCCCATAGCTGCTCTCAGCATGGGACAAAAAGGTGAGCTGCTCACTGAAATGGCAGACCTGATTGATTCCGGAGCCATTGCCTTTTCTGACGATGGAATGCCTGTCTCCAACAGTCAACTGATGCGCAGAGGTTTGGAATACGCCAAAAGAGGGGGTACTCTTATCATTGACCATTGTGAAGATCTTGATCTGAGTTCCAATGGAGTCATGAATGAAGGTCATTACTCTTATCTTCTTGGTCTGCAGGGAATTCCTGACTATTCTGAAGACGTTATGGTCGCACGGAATATCATCCTGGCGGAAAAAATAAACGCTCCCATCCATCTAGCCCATATCAGCACCCAGGGTTCTGTGGAACTGATCAAATCAGCCAAAAACAAAGGAATCCCCATAACTTCAGAAGTCACACCTCACCATCTTTTCTTAGATGATTCACTTTTAACCAGTTACAGCACTGACTTAAAAGTCAATCCACCCATAAGAACCAAACAAGACAATCAAAGCCTCATAAAGGCCGTCAAACAAGGAATTATTGATGTTTTTGCTACTGACCACGCTCCTCATTCTCCAGACGAAAAAGGCGTTGAATTCAATGAGGCCCCCTTTGGCATAAACGGACTGGAAACAGCTGTGTCGCTTATTCTTGACAACCTTGTCAACAAAAAAATCATTTCTTTAAATAGGCTGGTCGAAATGTTCTCCTGTAATCCAGCAAAAATTTTAGGACTGGACAGCAAAGGAAAAATAAAAATAGGTGCTGATGCGGATCTCACCATCATAGATACAGAAAAGAAAATCACAGTGGATGTCAAAAAATTCCAGTCTAAAAGCAGAAACAATCCTTTTAATAATTGGAAACTGAAAGGCGCTCCTGTTATGACTATTGTGAGCGGGAAAGTGGTCTATTCTTCCTTAAAAAAGCCTTTCTCACCAAAAAAATAGTTGATATGAATATCGCCATTTTTTATGAATAGTTCAGGTTTGATGTTATGGATAAGAATTTAGAAAAGCTGGAACAGGAGATAGATCATGAATTCAAAGATAAAAACTTGCTCATTCAATCTCTCACTCACAGCTCTTATGCCCATGAAAGCCCGGATGAAATGCCAGACAATGAGGTGCTTGAATTTCTAGGAGATTCTGTGGTGGGATTTGTTTTATGTGATTTCTTATATAAAAATTTCCAAGGGCTTTCAGAAGGAGAATTATCCAAACTGAAATCAGCGGCAGCCAGCACAAATACATTGTCCCTTTTTGCCAAGGAACTAAAAATGCATAAAACACTCATGCTGGGAAAAGGAGAGATAAAAAGCGGGGGAAGAAAAAAGAAGACCATTTTAGCCGGTGTTTTTGAAGCGCTTACAGCAGCCCTGTATCTTGATGGAGGGATAGATACTACCAGAAATTTCCTTGGAAAACACTTCCAGAATTTTTTCAAAAAAATAAACATGGATAACTTCCTTATAAACAATTATAAATCAGCACTCCAAGAACATCTCCAAAGAGAAAGCCTTCCTAATCCTACTTATAAAACAGTCAAAACAAAAGGACCTGAACACAATAAAAGATTCACTGTGGAGGTCTTTTCCCAAAAGCAAAGCCTGGGAAAAGCCAATGGTTTATCCAAAAAAGAGGCTGAACAAAAAGCAGCACAAAAAGCCTTGAAAAACCTTCTCAATAAAAAAATAAAATCACTCACTTCAGATACTTTTATCATAAAAAAAAATGATTGATTCATACAAATTCGGCCAAATGGTGATTGATGGAAAGAAGTATACCAAAGACCTGATCATTTATCCTGATAAAATCAAATCTTCTTGGTGGAGAGATACAGGACACTTATTGACTTTAAAGGATATCAAAGATGTGCTCACTCAAAGCCCAAAAATACTTGTTATTGGGACAGGTTATATGGGACTTATGAAAGTGGACAATGAGGTCAGAAAATACGCCAAAGAAAAAGGAATTGAGCTCATTATTCAGAACAGCAAGAAAGCAGTGAAAACATTTAATGAAAAGCAATCAGAAGGACAAGTTTTTGGAGCATTTCATCTCACCTGCTAAATTTTAGTTATTCATAAAATCAACCTGCACCTTCACTCACCATTTCTTGACTATTAGCTTCTTCATATACTGCCTTCATATCAAGTTTTTCTCTCTATTCCTGGTCTGGTATTTTATTTTATGCAGGTTGATTTTCCCTCGCAGGCAAGCCAATCTTGCCGCATCTGCTTCGTTTCTGGCTCATTCGTAGTGAAGTACCACGACTTCATGAGCCGAGCCTCGTGTTTACTTCAGATTTTTAACGCCATTCTTCTTCAATGGCGCTTCAGCCACACCTGAATTCAATGGAGCGTGCGTTGTTAATGTATGAAATATTCAACCTGGATTATTCAAGAGTTGAATAGCGTATGAGGGAAAAGGGTATGGGGTAAGGAATCCCCTATGA
>DASRVI010000405.1:0-2188 GCA_035655135.1 Acidobacteriota bacterium
CCATTCCTAAATGGTTAAAGGAAAATAATTTGTTCAGAGACACCTCAATTTCCTGCCTGTCATCGTCCAAAATATAACCGACCTGGTTGGCGTTCTCCCAAAAATGCTCTTCGATTCTTTTCAATCCCAGATGAAGATAAAAAGCAGGAAGGTCAAAGTGAAGCTTTATCAAGGAAGCGGTATTGTCTTCCGAAAAGTCGCCGTAACTCAGAAAAAATTGGCCAGCAAGTTTGATTTGCCTGGTCAGATTCCAATTCATACTCACTGCAGCGCCCCCTTTGTTTTGGTTATCTAAAAGTTTATTAGAGGCAGTGATAGAAATGGAGAATGATTTAATGAGTTGGGCATTCATTTTTAAATAAGAGAAGTTGGCGCTGGGTATTTCTGACTCTTTTTTGGTTTGAGTTGTGATTCCAGAAAATTCCAGCCCTCCGGATTTTCCTTGAAATTTCAATCCGCCGTAAATATTATCAATTCGCCTTGGATAGAACAGAGATAAATTGGGATCAAATGGATGGGTATCTCTAAAAAAGAAAGGCCGTTTATCCTGGAGATTGAGTTCAAACATAGTCAGATTAATTTTTTCATCTATGGGCTCAACAGTGGCAAAATCAGGATTTACAGTTAAAGAACTCGAAAAATTTTTATGGGGAGAATAGGTGGTATCTAAACCACCTCCTTTTAAACCCACCTTTTCATCTGTTTTAAAACCAGGAAGAACATAGGCATTGAGGCTCCATGCTTGGCGCCTTGCGATAAGATCAATTCTTTTTATGAGCTGAGGTTCATCTAGATTAAAGATGGGATCAAGAGGGCCTGACCAAAGAAGGGTATCCAAGCGGGGAACCACCCGTGAAATACTTATTCCCATACTTTTATTCACATCCTCTTCGTATTTAAACTCTTTTAAATCAATGGATATTTCTACGGTCCATCCGCTGTCAGTTAAAGTCGCTGCAGAATTCCAGGCTCCCTCCCATTTGGGGTCAATGATGGATCCATCAGGGGAAATCTTAGCGTCTAAACGAGCGCCCCTTATATTGGTTCCAAATAAATAGTAATATTTTCTATCATACATAGTTTCGAGAAGAACATAAACAGAATCATCAGTTCTTAAATCACCGTCTCTTATGGTCATTTCCCCTCTGATAAGACTGGGATTTGAATCAAAACAGGAAAATCCTATATACATATTAGAGGCATCATAAAGGATTTTAACAGAAGTCTCTACTTGAGATGGATCAGTCCTTTCTGATTGCCTATAAAGCAGGCTTTTGGCTTCAGGAGCATTTTTCCAAACAAATTCTTCCAATTTTCCGTCCAAGGTGATGGGCTCGGTGATTTTTAAAACCGGGCTTTCTATTTCCCCTTCAGAATCAATGGCCTGGCTTATAAGAGGGAAATTAAGAAGCAGAATAAACCAAGATAACACCAGTAATTTAATAATTGTTTTTATTGGTTTAGCATTGAGATAACTGACCATAAGTGAAGTATTTTTGTGGTTTCTTACTTCAATGTCAAGAGAAATGTACGGAAGGTGATCATGATTAACCTGTCATTTTAAATTGTGAACTGAATCTGTAAATATTTTTATTGACGCTGTGGTTTTCATATGTTATTAATCCTAAATTAAAAATTGAAAGAAGATACTAAAGGAAATTCTGAGAATTTAATTCTTGTCAATGCCTTTTATACCAACAGCATCCTCTTGAAAGGGCTCATCAATTATTTGAAAAAACACTTCAATGTATATTTTATTGATCTCCCTGGTTTTGCCAAGAAATCTCCTCCCTTAAAAGAGATATCTATCAGCCTATATTCGGAATATGTTACCCAGAAAGTTGAAGACTTTAATTTAGACCATTACATAATAGCAGGGATATCATTCGGATTTTTGATAACAAACAATGTTTTTCTTGATGGGAGATGTAAAGGAATCGTAGCCATTTTTCCTTATATCAATAAAAATTCTCTAAAGTTAGAATTGGGGAAAAAGTTATTCTATAACCTAATGTCTCAGTTTTTTGTCAGCTTTAATCTCTCCCGAAAGATATGGAAAAACAAAATATTTCAAAATATAGCCTATTTATATAGTTCATACCCAAGGAACAGGGTGACGGTTATACTGGAACATATGGATGGGAAAACTTTTTTTGAGACAGCAAAAATAATACTCAACAGCAATCAG
>DASRVI010000406.1:0-2382 GCA_035655135.1 Acidobacteriota bacterium
CCATAGGGCCTGGAGCAAAAATATCTTTATTAACTACCGTTGAATTCAGCTTTACTCTATTATCAGGTCTCTCTAATTTTTTATAGTTGATATAGCTGTATTTTCTAGATTTGTCTGAACATGAAGTGAATATGGTTAAAAAAATGATTAAATATATTAATAATTTCTCACAGTATTTCCTCCTTTGTCGCATTTTACTTTTTTTATGTGAGTGTTGCATTAGATTATTGAATCCGCCTAGAAATAAAAATCTTCATTTTTTAGGAGGGGGAACAATTACCTCAAAGCAATCATATGCTGGAGGATCACAATAATATCCATCCCTTGAATTCCAGTAAAGAAGTAATGTTGGATAATCATCCCCAGCGTAGGCTTTTTCAATTAAACTAAAAGAATAATCATTCTTTTCAAAGATTACATTGATACTGGAAATAATAAATGTCAATGCAATAAGAATGACTACCCCCGCAATTATTTTTTTCGTCTCGAAACCTCCTCATTTTATTCTTATTCCCACACCCATTTTATTTAGTCGAAATAGAAAATCAATAGTTGAAAAATTTTTTGATGCGTAACATCAAAATCGGACATTCGGGAACACAAAACCGGACATCAAATAATTTTGAAAAAAAACTTGTTTTGCGGTGGGATACTTCCTTTTAAAAGGAGGTATTCAAATGGCAGAACAGTTAAAAAGAAGAGCATCGAAAGAATGGGTAGAATATGTATTGGAACGATTTAATGACCATGATTTCTCTGAGAATGAAGGGGAAAAATTTTGGAGAGAGGCTGGCGGCACTTCAGGCCAGTTTTCAGGGGGGGGTGCCGTCAAAGTCAAAGACTTGAGACGGATGTTAGGCCATAAGAAAAGTTGCAGGGTCAAGTCTAAGCGGCATTTCTTCTAGAATAGAGACATCCCGGTTTTTGGCTATATTGAGATGGATATATTGATTCTTGTATTTGAGTGTGATCAGCACGTCTATATCTTTTAAAAAATCTAAAAGCTCCTCAGGTAAACCTTTTTTATTAAACAGGGCTTGGGTTTTTTTCAAAGAAGCACTAAACCAGATTTCAACCCCAACTTTTTGGGCGAAATTTTTGAATTGATCTAAATCGCCTGGTGCCGATTGAGAGAAGTTGAATCCGTCTATAATGACGGCATCCGCAGAAAATTCACCCTGAATGATCATGGCTTCAATACTTTTAAGGACCTGTTCTGTCCGCGTTCCTTTTTGATTGAAATTCATGATGACACGGTTTTTTATGATTTAATCATGGATTTGAAGAGGGGAGTCGATGCTTTGTTTTTTGGCAATTTCCTTGAATATATCTTCATACCAGTTGATGATATAATCCACTCTGCTGGCATAAGAGACGTGGATTACATATTTTCCTTGGAAAAGTTTATCTATGGCAATATGGACCAGGCATGCGGTTTTCCCGACTCCTTTTCTGGAAGCCAGCAATCCGATTTCGCCTTTTTTAAGGCCTCCTTGAAGTGATTTTTCTAAAACTCTCAAAGGGCTTTTTTTTATAAACTCAGATTTAATCATCTTTTTTGACTCCACATGACTTTATTCGATCTTTCTTTTTTTCTTTTCTTCATAATCTGATATCAAATCTTCAGATATGCTTTGGGGTACTTTAGTGTATTTTAGAAATTCCATTGTAAATTCTGCTTTGCCTTGAGTCAATGAACGGAGAACCGTAGAATATCCGAACATTTCTTTAAGCGGAACCTCAGCATCAACTCGGACGAAGACCCCATCCTCTACGGAACTGATGATGATTCCTCTCCTTTTGGTGAGAGAAGAAAAAATATTTCCTGCAAACTCAGAGGGCCCGTCTACAGACACTTTCATAATGGGTTCCAGGATTTGAGGTTTAGCTTTTTGATAAGCCTGTTTAAAAGCTTCTCGGGCTGCCGTGCGGAAAGCGATATCTGAGGAATCTACAGGGTGGTATCGTCCATCGGTGAGAACCACTTTAACTCCGGTGATAGGATGTTCGATAAGAGATCCTTTTTCCATGGCTGATTGGAATCCTTTATCACAGGAGGGAATAAATTCTTTGGGTATATTTCCCCCTTTGACTTCATTTTTAAATTCATATTTAACTTCAGGAAGGGGTTCCAGATATCCTGTGACTTGGGCAAATTGACCGGCTCCTCCTGTCTGTTTTTTATGGATGGTGTTTATCCGGCGGGAGCATCACTCATCCAAGCTCATCCTCAAAGATGATGAAACCCAGTGTGAAAAAACCCCGGATCATTACCGAAACGGAAAGCTTTTTGGAGACTCTGATGACTAACTACAGGACATACTTCGGGTTTTCCTCAGAGCCTTTTGCCCAGGATATTCCCACAGATAAGCTCTTCCCCAC
>DASRVI010000407.1:0-2288 GCA_035655135.1 Acidobacteriota bacterium
GCCAGTATATTAAACCCTTTCCTGGGCTCGATATATCGGAAATTTCCAGAATTATTATAGAAGCTGATCTTATCCCAGCTATACCGATTTTCAGAAATCAAATGAACATGGGGATACAAACAGATCAGATAGGAAAAAATCACAAAAAAACCAAATCCAATGATTTTTTGGTATTTTCTGAAAAGATTGAATCTGACTCTTTTTGAATAGAAAAAAAAGATTAGAATAGCTAAACCAATGATCCATATATAATTAGCCAGATGGCCGGATAGAGGATGGGTAAGGAAAGAAGGAAAAAGTTTCCATAATTTGATAACACTGCTTCCTAAAAAAAACAAAAGTCCGGAGGCACATTGAGTAGTTTGGGAAAATACCGGTTGATAGCTGAACAAGGGATAATAAAAAAGCCAGAAAAGGGAAAAGAAACTTAGGCCGGTGAGCAGTCTGAATCCATAACCGCCTTTCTCCTGCCTAAATTCAAAGTAAAAATTAGCAATCAGGATCATGAAGATCCAGCAGACAAACATCACAGGTCTTCCTGCAGGCGAGTAGGCTCCCCGCACCGTGGTGAAAGCGTGTAAAATGGGATAAGAAAGCCCTATCCAGAGCAGAATATTTTGATTTTTAATTCTCTTTTTTAATCCAAGGAATAACAGGATAAAAATGGGACAGTAGAACAAGAGTCCATCCCGCTGGTCCAGGAAATAAGCCAGGAAAACTTTAATTCTCAGGATCAACGGGGCAACAAAATAATCCTGTCCAGGGAAAATATCAGCAGGATTGAATGTATTGTAGAGAGTCTTTAAGAATATCAGGAGAAGCCCAAAATTTAAAAGGGGAAATAGAAAAAACCAACCAGCTTGCATAAATTTCTTTTCTCTTATGATCTGAATAATGATGAATACCGCCAGAATGAGCAGTACCGGATAGTATTTGACATGGAACCAGGCCACTAGAGACAGGAATAGTCCGGAAAGAATATATTTTTTGTTTTTTCCAAAAGCGAAGATAAAAGCTCCCATCAGCAAAGCGGCTGCAGGCAGCTCCGGATAGAGGTGAATAGAGTGGAAAATCAAAGGATACAGACATATAAAAAGCAGCCATATTCCAGTGATCTTTTTTTTGGGAAATTGAATTTTTAAGACCGCATATAACGCCAGGGCAAAGAAGGCATTGATCACTGAAGCGGCCAGTCTGAAAAAAAGTGCAGCGGGAATGAGTCCTCCCAATAGATTGAATAGAGCATAAAACGGAATCATAACAAACGATAATCCCGGCATATGATAGGAAAGATATCTTTTATTGTAGATTTTTCCATGGAAAGAAATATCAATAGGCAGGTATTTATAATAGGTTTTATTCTTTATGTTATTTTCAAGATTGAAATCTCCGTCTTCAACAAGACTCTGAGCGACCATGAGGTAATGGGGTTCGTCTCCGGATAGTTGAATATTCTGGGTATATAGGACGAACGATGCCGTTGAAAAAATTACAAAGGCTATTGTCCATGCGGCCCATGATTTCAAGGTCGGGAATTGGATTTTTTTAATTTTAATGCCCCGGCTGCCGGCGATACTAACAATGACAATGAAAGCTAAAAAACAAAACATTCTTATTTTAAAATCATTGATGGTTGAATAATGAAGCAGAAGCAGAGGAGAAAATATCAACATAAAATAAGGATTTTGAGGGAAATCTTTTTTGAGGTCAAAAACAAGTTCAGGAATCATGATCATGAGCGCGGAAAGGAAAATAAAAAGAATCCCGGTTTTTCCAATCAGGAGGGATGCCAGAAGCAAAATGATACCGGGAAAAAACCACATTTTTTGATTGTCTATCATCTGAGCTATCCCTTTCATCACTCAATTCCTCTTCATTTGTGGCAGGGCCTGTCATTTGTGATAATATCTCAATATTCTTTCTCTATCTTCGTTCTCCTTATCCCCTTTATAATAAATCTCAATAAATTCCACACAATCTTCTTCTTCAAAATAAGCATAAATGACCCGAATACCGCTTGCAGATCCTTTTCCTTTCAAGGATCGACAGGCGAACTTTCTTGCTTTATAAATATTCGGGTAATCTATACCTAGATTTGATATTTGGACGATTCCTTTGTTGTCTATTTTTAATTTATGATAAAGTCGAAGCTGCTTTTCTATAAAAATATCCAAATCTTCCTTAAGCGTTCTGAATCTTCTGAGCTTCTTTAAATCTTTCTTGAATTCCTGGAGTGATCTAATCTCATTAAATATCTTCTTCACTGTATATCCTCACTGAATATTCAG
>DASRVI010000408.1:0-6168 GCA_035655135.1 Acidobacteriota bacterium
TGTCCTTTGATGATTTCTCCTGTCCTGGGATCTGTGACTGAGGCTCCGTATGACCAGCCTCTTTGGGAACGGTGGACCCAGTTAATCACATTATAACGGACATCCATGGGATCAGCTCCTTCAGGCAGGATTTTTACCAGAAATGCATTTTTATATCCTATTTCTTCAAAAGCCTCATTCCACCAGCCAGCTCCTTCAATCAAAGCAGACAAAATGGGCTCCGGACAGCCTCTGTCTACATAATAAATAATGGATTCTACAGGTTCGCCCGTTTTTGCTGAGGGGTCTTTTTTCTTCAACCGGTGTCTTCTTATGAACTTCTTCTCCATGTTTCTTCCTACAGGAGCTGAGTAATCCATGTAACTGAAGCTCGAAAAATTGGAACGGGGGTCATACATCCTCATTTCAAATCCCTCATCTGGAAGCTCTATCAAGGAATGATGCTGTCTCAAAGTGACCGCATCTGCATCCGGTGCCACCTCGCGGACATAACCGCCGGGATTATGGGAAGTAAAAGTCAAAATGGCTTCAAATTCACTATTTTTAGGAAAATTTTTTGTGTGGGGCAAAAACACACTTGATCTGGAAGGATCAAGCCTGTAGTCACCCTGGCCCGCACGCCTCATAGTCCTTATTACTCCATGAGCATCTCTTAAAAGAAAAGAAGTGGCATTGATGAGAACTTTTCCATTTTGTTCAGCACCGACCTCAAATCCCCATATTATTGAATCGGCAAACGCCTCATCCACAGCTTTTTTCTCATAGGGATTGTCAGTCAAGGCCCGGTAACTGGTATTAGGTTCTAGAAGAAATATCTTAGGCCCCATCCTTACAAACCTGACCACTTTTGTTCCTCCCAGCTGATTGCGGTCAAGACCAATATCATTGGAGCCTAATCCAGCTCGAAGAGAATGGACATACAGAATTTCAAGCTCTATTTTATCTATTTCAAGCCAGATTTCTCCTGTTTTTTCATCCCAGTAAAAATTAAAATATCCGGGATATTTCTTCATTCCCGAGACTTTTTCCTCTATAGTATGAATCTGGGAAAAAACACTCACCACTAAAAACAATAAACCCAAACCAAGAGCCAAATATTTTTTCATGCTAAATTTTCTCCTTTAATTATGGATTTTACCTTTTATAATACTCGGAAGAGTCAAGTTAATTCAAATAGAGATTTAAGATAGAAATTCAGATGTGGCTCGTGAATAATCCAGGTAAACATATTATGAAAATGCCTTGACTTTAATTATTGATTTGTTTAATATCCTTTTTATCATGATTAAAGAAACCGAGATAATAAAAGATCGTATCCTTCTTGGTTTCTTTTTCTCTACAATCTACACCTACTACGGACGCTCCTAAGCGTCCATCATAAAAACATTCCCTATTTATACTCCCCATTAGAGAATCTCTAATTTCTTAAGACAATAAATTTTATTGAGGATAAAAATGGAAAACATCAAACTTGTATCCCTTAAAAACAAATCAAAAACTCTTATTAAGGTCGGAAAAATAACCGTAGGAAAGGATTTTGTTATTATTGCAGGACCCTGCAGTGTTGAAAATGAAAAACAAACTTTAACTATCGCTCATGCTGTAAAAAAAGCCGGGGCAAATATGCTTAGAGGCGGTGCCTTTAAGCCGAGAACATCTCCTTATAAATTTCAGGGACTTGGTTTGCAGGGTCTAAAGATACTAAAAAAGGCAAAAAAAGAAACCGGACTTCCTGTAGTTTCAGAGGTTATGGATTCCCGAGATGTAGCCTGGATGTGTGAATATGTAGATGTCCTCCAAATAGGAGCTCGAAATATCCAAAATTTCTCTCTTCTAAAAGAAGTGGGGAAGAGCAGACATCCTGTTCTGCTTAAAAGAGGTATGTATTCCACTCTTGTAGAATGGCTGAACTGTGCCGAATACATTCTAAATGAAGGAAACCCCAATGTCATTCTTTGTGAAAGGGGAATAAGGACCTTTGAAACCTATTGCCGCAACACTCTGGATTTAAGTGCAGTTCCGGCTATAAAAGAGCTCTCTCATCTTCCTATAATAGTGGACCCTGCTCATGCTACTGGAAAAGTGAGTTTGATTCCTTCAATGAGTTTGGCCGCTGTTGTTTCAGGAGCTGATGGACTGATTTTAGAAGTCCATAATCAACCGGAAAAAGCGCTGAGTGACAAACAACAATCACTGACCCCTCTCGTTTTCTCTAAGATAGTTGACAATGTGTTTTCGCTCAAAAAGTTCATGGAGAAAATAAATTGAATACACTTGATGTGTCTTCCTTGTTAGGAAAATGCAGCGTTCATCAAATTTCATATAAACGAAAACTTCCTCTTCTTGCCAGCAACAAAGAAAATGTTTTTATAACCGACCAAAATGTTTTCTCTCTAGTTAAAGGATTGATCCCTCAAGAAAGGACTGTCATCTTGGAAGCCGGGGAGAGAAATAAGACCTTAAATGGTATCAAAAAGATATATAGTAAGTTTCTCCAATTAGGCGTAGACCGCTCATGGACAGCCATAGGATTAGGAGGAGGAGTGGTGAGTGACCTCACAGGATTTACTGCATCAACTTACATGAGAGGAATTGATTTCATTCTTGTCCCAACCACTCTTCTCTCTCAGACTGATGCCTCCATAGGAGGAAAAAATGGAGTCAATTTTGACAGACACAAGAACATAATCGGAACCTTTGCCCAACCTAAGTCTATCCTGTTGGATTTCAATTTTCTTCATACCCTATCCCAAGAAGAAATCTTGTGCGGAGCTGCCGAAATAATAAAACATGCCCTTATCGCAAGTCCAGCTCTCTTCTGTAAAATTGAAAAAATGTGGCATAGACTCCTCTCTCTTGATAAA
The DNA here is from genome assembly GCA_035655135.1 of Acidobacteriota bacterium. Classification (GTDB taxonomy): domain Bacteria; phylum Acidobacteriota; class Aminicenantia; order Aminicenantales; family Aminicenantaceae; genus WJMT01. Next base: position 2,865 of record DASRVI010000408.1, read on the forward strand.
AAGATTGTAAAAAGGGTTGTGTTTGAATCAATTCAAATCAAATCATCTATAGTAAAAAAAGACGCCAAAGAAAAAAACGAACGACGAAAACTCAACTTCGGCCATACCCTGGGACATGCACTGGAAATGACTGAAGGCCTTTCTCATGGGAGAGCTGTCGGCACCGGGATGGCATTTGCCACAAAAATGTCAGAAAAAAAGGGAATGCTTACCAAAAAAGAATCCTCTCGGATAATAGATTTTCTACAAAAAATAAACCTGAATCATCCTGTATCTTCGCCTTGGCATTCAATTTTCAGGACGGTCAGAAAAGATAAAAAAAAGGAGAGAGAAGACCTTCACTTTGTTTTTCTCAAGTCTATAGGAAAAACTGAGGTTCAAAAAATTTCCTTCAATCAACTAAAGGAATACATCTATGATCTGTGTAAGTCTTAAGGAAAATAATACTGATTTGTGCTTAAAAGCACTTCAAAAACTCTCTTTTGCTGAGATCCGTATGGACAAAATGTCTTTATCCAAAAATGATATTTATAAAATTTTCTCATCACATCCCAAGCTTATAGCAACCTGCCGACCAGGAAGTCATTCCGATCTCAAAAGAAAAAATCTACTTATTCAGGCCATAGAAGCGGGGGCTGCCTTTGTAGATATGGAAATAGAAACAGAAGAATATTTAGTAAGAGAGGTTATGGAAAAAGCAAGAAAACACAACTGTAAAGTGATTTTATCTTTTCATGATTTCAGCGGAACCCCCCCCTTGAAAAGTCTCATTAAATTGAGGAACAAATGTTTTTCTCGAGGAGCCGACATCGCCAAAATCGCATGTTATGTTCAGACCCCCCATGAAAACTCTAGGCTGTTGGGGCTTTTACAAGAAAAACGCCCCTTAATCGTAATCGGTATGGGGAAATTAGGAAAAATCACTCGTATCGCTTCTCTCTTCTGTGGAAGTCCTTTCATTTATGCTTCTCTGGAAACAGGCAAGGAAACCGCAGAGGGACAGCTTCACAAAAAAACCTTAGAGAACATTTTCAGGATAATTAATCATGAGTGATTTTAAACTTTATGCAGTAGCTGGAAATCCGATCATATTCAGCCAGAGCCCTTATATCTACAACACTTTATTTAAGCAATTCAATATGAATGCTTATTATACAAGATTTTTATCTAACAGTGCTTATAATGCCTTAAAAATGGGGAAAGAAATGAAACTCTGTGGATTAAATCTGACCTCTCCGTTCAAAGAACAAGCTGTTCAATTTGTCCTTAAAATCTCCCCTGAAGTTAAAAGAATTAAGGCCGTTAATTTAATTATTTTCAGGAATAGCCATTTATCAGGATTTAATACAGATTCTTATGGTGTCATTCAGGCGTTAAACACAAATCAGGTTTCTGTTCAAGGAAAGAAATGTATGGTTTTGGGAGCAGGAGGTGCTGGTAAAGCCGCTGTGTATGGACTTGTGAAATCAAAGGCCGCACAAATTATTCTTATAAACCGCACATTATCTAAAGCTAAAAAAGCAGCTCACTATTTGGGATGTGACTATGCTCCGATTGAACAAATGGAGGAAATTATTCTTGAATGCGATATATTTATCTCCTGTATCCCCCAATTCCCAACCTATCTTTATCACCAAAAATTACCCCTGAACCTGAATATTCTTAATGCAAACTATAAAAATTCTATTTCAGAATTTCCAGCTAAACAAAAAAAAGTAAAGTATATCAGTGGACTGGATTGGCTCTTATTCCAGGCATTTTTATCATTCCGACTAATGACAGATGTTGATGTCTCGAAAAAAACAAAAGAATCAATCAAAAAGAAACTTGCGAATAACAGGAATGTTCATAAATCCAACATTGCTTTGATTGGATTTATGGGGACAGGGAAAACCTCAATAGGCAGAGCATTGGCTGAAAAAATCAACGCTAATTTTTTAGACATCGATCAAATTATTGAGAACTCAGAAGGGCTTTGTATCAATGAAATTTTCAGAAAAAAAGGAGAAAAGAAATTCAGAGAAATGGAAAAATCTTTTATAACCAAGGCACTACAGCACTCTCAAAACACAGTTTTTTCTTTGGGAGGAGGAGCTGTCTTAGACTCAAATACAGTCAAGGAATTGAGAAAATCCTGCCTGGTTATATGGTTATGGACTCCTCTAAAAGAAGCTCTTCAAAGAACGAATGTCCAAACCAGACCATTACTCTCTGATTCTTCACAGGATAAAATTAAACAACTCCATGTCTCACGAATGCCCTTTTATGCAAAGGCCTCTGACTTGGTGGTTTCTTCAATTGGAAAAATCAATGAAACAGCACAGAGTATTAAAAATGAAATCAATCAAACCATCACTCATTAACGGTTCCATCAAGGCACCACCCTCAAAAAGCATGACCATCCGCGCTGCAGCCGCAGCTCTTCTGTCACCAGGAAATACAAAGATTCTTCTCCCCTCACAGTGCCAAGATGCCCGGACAGCTTTTAAGGTCATCCAGAAGCTGGGAGCAAAAGTCCAATCTTTCCCTAAAGCGGTCACAGTCAAAGGCGGGCTCAAATTTACAAAAGATTCCCTCCAGTGTGGAGAATCAGGTCTGTGTATGCGGTTGTTCACACCTGTGGCTTCGTTATTAAGTAAAAAAGTAATCCTGAAAGGAAAAGGGTCTCTGTTAAACAGACCTATGGATATGATGGAATCCCCTCTAACATCCTTAGGCGCTGTGTGTAAAACCCAAAATAAACTACCCCCGGTCAAAGTCCAAGGACCCATTCGTTCCGGCAAAGTCAATGTAGACGGTTCCATGAGTTCCCAGTTTTTTTCAGGACTGCTCATGACACTTCCCATCTGTAAGGGAAACTCTCAAATAAAAGTTCTGAACCTAAAAAGCAAGCCGTATATTCTCATGACATTAAAGGTTCTTAATGACTTTGGTATCAAAGTGAATAAAGACAGAGACCTAAAATTTTTCCAAATACCTGGGAACCAGAGATATCACAGAGAAGAGTATTCTGTTGAAGGGGATTGGTCAGGAGCATCCTTTCTCCTTGTTGCAGGTGCCATATCAGGGAAAGTAACTGTGACAGGATTAAATATGAAATCTTCTCAAGCAGACAAGCAAATCCTCAAAGCACTTAAAAGAGCTGGGGCAGATATTCAAATAGCAGACGATAAAGTCACTGTTTCTCACAAGAAGCTCAATTCATTTGTATTCAATGCCACTCACTGTCCTGATTTAATCCCTGCTCTTACAGTCCTATCCTGCTTTGCCCCAGGGCTCAGCAGGATAGAAGGAGCCAACCGGT
>DASRVI010000409.1:0-5072 GCA_035655135.1 Acidobacteriota bacterium
GGTCAACCTAAAGCATTTGATTGTTATTCAATTCCAATCTCTGCTCCTTTTACTTATATTATTTCTGTCTATAAAACAAACACCTTCCCAACTATTCTTCCTTATATTTCTGCTCCTTCTCGGCACAGTAGGAGGAGAGATGTTTATCGTTTCAAATCAACTTTACCTGAAAAAAAATTTAAACTATGGGTTGGGATACGGACTTGATTTAATAGGCTCTTTTTTGGGAGCCATTACCATTTCATCTGTTCTGATACCTTTGGTCGGTCTTCCCCTTGTTCTAAGATACTTGTTTCTGGCCGGCTCATTCTGCTTTCTGCTGCTCATTTGGGGAAAAATCAAGCTGAGTTTTACCTCATCATGATTTTTTCGATAATTTCTTGACACAATCTTCCAATTATGCTTCACTGTAGAGTCTTATTTTGATAAAATAACCTTCATAAATTAAGCTTGTTTTCATAATGGAAGGAAAATTAGATGAGAGCAATTATTTCCCGCCAAACCATACGAAGTCCTTTTGTTGCTAAAGTGGAAGAATTAAGCGGCCAGAATCTACTTGCCTGCTATCAATGCGGAAAATGTTCTGCAGGCTGCCCAGCCATCTCTCAGATGGATCTTCTTCCCAACCAAGTCATCCGTTATGCCCAATTGGGTTTCACAGATGAGCTGATCAACTCCAAAACAATATGGATTTGTGCCTCCTGTTTAACCTGCAATATCCGCTGTCCCAAAGGCATCAATATCGCTGAAATCATGGAAGCTTTGAGACAGGTTTTGCTTCGCCAGAGGAAAGACCATGTGGACATCAACAAGCTCTCCAAGAAACAAAAATCCGAACTTCCTCCCATTGCTTTAGTGGGCAGTTTTAGAAAATCTACCTCATAAATGCCTATGATATTTAGACATAAAATTATTTATAAAAGGAATCATAAATATGAAATTCTCTTATTATCCAGGATGCACACTCAAGAATCATGCTAAAAATTTTGAAGATTCAACTTTATGTTCCTTAAAACAGCTCGAAGTCGAGGTTGAAGAACTTCCTCGATGGAACTGCTGTGGCACAGTCTTCTCCCTGACCACTGACGATCTCATCCATCACGTCGCCCCTATCCGAAACCTCATTCGAGTCAAAGAACAAAACAACAACAAAGTCATGACTCTCTGTGCTATGTGCTACAACACCCTAAAAAGAGCCAATCAACGAGTCAAAGACAATCCTGAAGACCTGCAAAAAATCAATGATTTCATGTACAAGGAAGAAATCAAATACCAGGGAGATGTTGAAGTGCTTCATCTTCTGGAAATATTTCAAAATGACATTAAACTCGAGAACATAGACAAAAAAGTAAAAAAGCCTCTTAAAGGCTTAAAAGTAGCCAGTTATTACGGCTGCATGTTGGTCCGACCCCAAAACATCGGATTTGATGACATGGAAAATCCATTCTCTATGGATAACCTTATGTCTACATTGGGAGCTGAGCCTGTCGATTTTCCATATAAGACAGAGTGCTGCGGAGCTTATCAAACTGTAGACAACCAGGACCTGGTCGCAGAACGAACTTACCAAATTCTATCTTCAGCTCAATCTCTAGGGGCTGATGTGGTTGTGGCGAGCTGCCCCCTTTGTGTGTTCAACCTTGATCAGCGACAGAAAAAAACCAAGCAGAATTATCCAGAATTCAAACACATCCCAGTTCTCTACTTCACACAGCTTTTAGCCATAGCTCTCGGCTGTGATAAAAAGAGTTTAAGGTTGGATCTTCATTACATAGATCCTAAACCTATTTTAAAGGAAAAAGGATTAATCTGAGGTACAAATGAGTTATTTTGGCGATTTAAAATCAATAAAGGGTGAAATCCACATTGAAAAAGAAAGATGCAAAGGATGTGGATTTTGTGTGGAATATTGCCCACGAGATGTGCTTGAATTATCTGACGAATTCAATGAAAAAGGATATCATCCGCCTTATATTAAAAACGAAGATGATTGCTGCTACTGCCAGCTTTGTGAGACAATATGTCCTGAATTTGCCATCTTTGTGACCATAAAGAAAGAGGAGGAAGAAGGTGAAAAAGTCCAAAGCAGATCCTAAAGGAGTCTTAACCGGATCCCACTTTATGGATGGAGACTATGCTTTAGCTGAGGGAGGCCTTGCCGCAGGATGCCGTTTTTTCGGAGGCTATCCCATAACACCGTCCACAGAAACAGCTGAAAGATTTTCTGAAAGAATTCCTGTCGTGGGAGGAGTTTTTATTCAGATGGAAGATGAACTTGGATCAATCGCAGCCTTAATCGGAGCTGCCTGGGGAGGACTCAAAGCCATGACAGTGACTTCCGGTCCTGGGTTTTCCCTGATGCAGGAAAACATTGGTTTAGCCTGCATGTTGGAAACCCCTTTAGTCATAGCTAATGTCCAAAGAGGAGGACCCTCTACCGGTCTCCCCACACTGACCAGTCAGCAGGATATGATGCAGGCTAAATGGGGATCTCACGGGGATTATGAAATCATTGCCCTGTCCCCTGATTCACCGCAGGAATGTTTTGATATGACCATTAAAGCATTCAATCTATCAGAAATATACAGAGTGCCGGTTTTTGTGATGACAGACGAATGTGTGGGGCATATGCATGAAAGGGTGGTCATTCCTCCAGCCGATGAAATCGAGATTGTGGAAAGAAAATGGTATACAGGGCCCAAAGACAAATACTTACCCTACAAATGTGATTCTGATGGAGTCCCTTTCATGGTCAAAACCGGCCAAGGATACCGGTTCCATACCACAGGATTGACTCATGATGAGAGAGGATATCCCCTCCTTGATGCGGAATGTCAGCAAAAAAATGTGCAGCATCTCATAGACAAAATCAAAAAAAATGCGGACAAAATCATTGAACTGGAAGAGAAACAAATTGATGGTGCTGAAGTGGTGGTTCTTTCCTACGGCATAACATCAAGAGTGGCTTTTAAAGCTGTCCAACAGGCTAGAAAAGAAGGAATCAAAACAGGGACCCTCCGTCTGATAACCGTATGGCCTTTCCCAGAAAAGAGAATTGAAGAAATAGCAAAAAAAGTGAAAGCCATCATTGTTCCTGAAATAAATGCCGGACAGATTTTTCTAGAGGTAGACAGATGCGCTAGAAATCAGTGTAAGGTTGTGAATGTTCCTCACTTAGGAGGATGGGTCCATAACCCAGATGATATCTTTAAAGCAATCAAGGAGGCCGTAAAATGACAGAAAAGCAGCCCCTAAGAAATCCAGTAGAAAGAATATTGCGGATGGACAGGATGCCCCACATCTGGTGCCCAGGATGTGGCATCGGAACAGTGGTCACTTCCTTTGCCGAAGCTTTAAGGAAAGAAGAGCTTGATTTAGATAATTTGGTGGTGGTATCAGGAATCGGATGCACAGGCAGAGTGGCTGGATACATAAAATTAGATTCTTTCCACACCACTCACGGAAGAGCCATCCCCTTTGCTACAGGTCTTAAACTCGGTAACCCCAAAACCAAACTGGTGGTGTTCAGCGGAGACGGCGACAAAGCAGGGATAGGAGGAAATCATCTCATTCATGCAGCCAGACGAAACATGGATATGGTGGTCATAGTGGTTAATAACTTCAATTACGCCATGACAGGAGGCCAGGTAGCTGCCACCACTCCTCTTGATGCCAATGCCTCCACAGCTCCGTTTGGAAACTTTGAATATCCGTTTAACCTTCCCCACCTTGTGGCTGCAGCCGGAGGGACTTATATTGCCCGATGGACCGCCCTTCACTTAAGAAGAGTCACCAAATCCATTCAAGAAGCTTTGAATCGAAGAGGTTTTTCTTTCATCGAAGTCATCACTCCCTGCACCACTCTTTATGCCCGAAGAAACCGCCTTGGAGATGGTCTGAATTTACTAAAATATTATTATGACAACTCTGAAGTCCAGCACAATGCTGATACCAAAGACCTTGACATCAAATATCAAGGAAAGCTTATTGTGGGTAAATTTGTAGATATAGAAAAGCCCACTTTTCTGGATGCCATGAATCAGCATCTTTCCAAAGTGCTGGGTGACAAATACACCCCTTATGGAGAAGACAACAATGACTGAGATAAGATTTTCTGGTTATGGAGGTCAAGGAATCATAAGATGCGCTTTGATAGGAGGAAAAGCTCTGTCAATTTATGGAGGTAAATTCGCCACTATGAACCAGAGTTTTGGACCAGAAGCCCGAGGGGGTGCCTGCAGTTCTCAGCTCATTGTTTCTGATGAAAGAGTCCTTTATCCTTACATCACAAGACCTGAGATATTGATTTCCATGTCTCAGGAAGCCTATGAAAAATATCAGGCTGAACTAAGAGACAATGGTCTCCTTATTACTGACTCAGACTTGGTTAAATCCAAAATAAAAAGAGAAAATATAACTCATTATTCTATTCCTGCCACTAGGTTTGCTGAAGAATTGGGAAACCGCATCATTGCCAACCTGGTTATGATGGGTTTTTTCACCGCTATCACCAAGATCACAACACCAGATGTCATGAAAAAAGCCCTTCCAGGTCTTGTCCCGGACAGATTTCTTGACCTCAATAAAAGAGCCTTTGATAAAGGTTATGAATACGGTCAAAAAATTCTAAAAGAAGAAAAAAAGGTAAAAAAATGAAAAGAACGGGCGTTTTTGTCTGTCACTGTGGGATTAATATTGCTGGGACTGTAGATGTCAAGAAAGTCACTCAAGAACTTTCTAAACATCCAGGGGTCGTCCATTCAGAAGATTATGTTTATATGTGTTCTGATCCTGGTCAAAATCTCATCATGGAATCTATCAAGGAAAATAAACTGGATAAAGTGGTTGTAGCTTGCTGCTCCCCCACTCTCCATGAATCCACATTCAGGAAGGCTGCGAAAGAAGCAGGCATTAATGAATTTCAATGCGAAATCGCCAATATCAGAGAACAGTGCAGCTGGGTTCACAAAGATAAAGATGAAGCCACTAAAAAAGCCATAAAACTCACCCAAGCCACTGTGGAGAAAGTGAGACAGGATGAATCTCTAGAACCTATAGGTGTTTCTGTAACC
>DASRVI010000410.1:0-3808 GCA_035655135.1 Acidobacteriota bacterium
AATCTGTTCATTATATAAATCAGATCCGTGAGCCCATCTTTTATGTTCAAAAAATTCTTCTCCATGGTCTGAAAGAAGGATGATCATGGAGTTTTGGTAGAGGTTATGGTTTTTTAGAAAATCAATGAATTTGCCAAAAGAGTGGTCAAAACTCAGTATTTCTGCATCGTACAGTGCTTTGATGTCTTCCACAAAGTCATCATCTTTTTTTTTGAATATACATTTGTTTCCGCCCAGGTCATTGTTAAAATCGAATTCTTTTAATTCTGTTTTCCTTGGAATTTGAATTGAAAATTCTGTTTGGGGATTATGAGGGGCATGGACGTGGTAGGTATGAAGAAAATAAAAGGATTTAGGAAATTTTGTTTCCAGTAATTTATTTCTTGCTTCTTCAAACATCACAGCCGCTGCATTTTGGGAATAAAGGTCGTTATTGCTCCAGTAGAGGTCAAATCCTCTGTAGAAGCCGAAAAGAGCATTCACCTTAACTCCTCCATTGTAACTAATGGTCACAAATTCTTTGGAGATTTTTTCAGGAAAAAAGGGAATATCATAGGAGAGGGGAGAGATAGAAGGAGGTTTGACCTGTATTAGCTTCTGGTTTTTTATCTCATATTCAGCCCGTTCCTCGACTTTGTGCTCATGTTCATGGAGAGAGGTGAACAGGCTCATATGAGAAGTGACTGTCCAGGAAGAATTTGAGAATGCATTCAAAAAAACAACAGAGTCATGAGCAAATTCTTCTATATTAGGTGTTGTTTTTCTGTCATATCCATAAAGACTCATGTGAAGGGAGCTTAAGGTGTCCACAGAAATCAGGAATACGTTGGTTCTTGTTTCTGTGTACCGTTTTTCCCTGAATTTTCAGTTGTTATGATAAGCTTTCCTTTTTTCTCAGAAATGCAGTTGATATGGATATTTATATCTCCTGAAAGCTCACTTTCTATGGTTAGAGAATCATTTTTGGTTTCGAATCTGAATGTAACAAATTTTTCATGGTAGTAGAGATGATTATCCATATCGCTTTTTAATAGGTTGAGAGGAATATCTTTAGTTTCCCTCAACTCTGCACTGGGTCTGTGAAACATTTGTTTTTCAGAGCAACTTGGGAAGAGGAAGAGGGATATCGCGAATAAATAGGGAAGTGTTCTGAAAATTTTCATTGGATTAGGCCTATTCATTTTTTGAAGTCCAGAATCCATATTAGCATAGAAAAACGTTTACAGTAAATAAAGCATATATGTCGCTACAGCCACATCCCGAATTACACCAAGCTTATTTTAATTTTGACTCTTGAGAAGTTCAAGTTAGCAAATGGGAATTCTGAATTTGGTTGACAAAAGAATTCTTGGGTGGCAAACTTGGGTAAACCTCAATGGAGCGTTTTGTTCATTCTTTCTTAAACTCAAAAAAACCATCATGTTTGTTTGCCTTTATTTTTGTCTTATTCCCCCTTTTTTTATCAGAGAGCATTCATTTCACCAATGTTACCCAGAAGTATAATGTAGAAGGGGCCAGCTATTTTGGGGGTCATGGGATTTGCTGGGTAGATGTTAATTATGACGGGCGTCTGGATATATATATCAAAAACCATAAGTACAGAGGCGAACTCTATGTCGAAAACATCCTGTATATAAATTATGGGGATACATTTGTAGATGAAGGTTTGTCACGTGGTGTGGCAGATGCTTATCCATTTGGGACTCATGGAGCTGTTTTTGCTGATCTGGATAATGACAAGGATTTTGATTTGTTTTCCACCACCACTTATGGAGGGATAAGCCCTGCCTATAATCATATATATGAAAATGATGGAACTGGCTATTTCCAGGATATTACTGAGAATATTTCTCCTTCTCAAGACAGAGATACTTTTTCTAGAGGAGTGGCAGCAGCTGATTTTGATGGAGATGGAGATATTGATCTTTATTTTACAAATCCTCTATCGGGAATAGATCCTTTCAATCATCAACCTTCCCCTCCTCAGAAGTTAAAGAACTTTTATATAAACAATGGAGACCTTGACCTATATGAGTCAGGTGGATATTTCTACCAGAATGATGGGCAGGGAAATTTCTCTTTTGTGTCTATCAATATAAGTGCGCTGATATCCTCTATAGCTACAGGTGATCCAAGGTCAAGTGCCTTAGGTGATTTTGACAGTGACGGAGATTTGGATATATATATCACTGACAGAGTAAAACATAACGTTCTTTTAAGGAATGATGTGGATGATTCGAACTGGATCCAAGTTGAGATTCTTTCGGATCAAACAGGTGGGGCAGGAGGGATAGGAACAAAGCTCTGTTTGTATGAGGCTGGACATCTCGGAGAGCCTGGATTTTTAAAAGGATTCCGTGAATTGACAGGGGAATACGGATACTTAGCCCAGGATATGCCCGCAGCCCATTTTGGGGTGAATCATTCATTAAAATATGACTTGATAATTGAATTTTTAAATGGTGAACAAAGAACTCTCAGCAGTATCGCGCCAGGTCAAAAAATACAAACAGCCTATATTCTGCCTCCGTTGGATTTAAGTGGAGAAAGAAAGCTGAATAAAGGATTGCTTTACTATGAAGATGTTATTCAGCTCAAATGGAATGCGAATTCAGGCAACAGCGATCTCATAAAGTACAGGATTTATAAAATCGAACCATGGAGAAAATTTATTTATATAGATGAAGTGACCGCGGATGTTTTTATCTATAATGTTAGAAACACAACCCAAGGTTTACAATACACCGTTGCGGTGACGGCTGTAAACAGCCAAAATATAGAAGGAGCTCCAGCTTTTGTAACCATAGAGTGATTTATATTTTTTTTGTTTTTTTTAATCTCTGTTTTTCTTTTAGCTGAAAATAAAGATGCCAAGGGATCAAGGTTAACTATCTCAGGAGGAACCTATTATATGCAGGATGATGTATTTAAACAGGTATACGGAGACAGTGCTTGGATTTTTTGTGGAGAGTACTCTTATAGACTCCCTTTTTTACTTAGGAAGCATCTAGAGATAGGAGTCGAGTATAGATTTCTATATGATAAGGGTAAATTAACTGTCACTAAAGAGTCGGTTGACTTAATGATATCTGATGTTAATTTGTCCTTAAGATACCTTTTTGATTTAAACAAATTTATTTTGTTCTTAGGACCTGGTGTTGATTATCTTAAATATAAGGAGAAATATCCCCCTAACTTTCCGGTCAGTTCTGTCAAGGGCTCTGTTTTAGGATTCAGTTTTCAGGCTGGATGTTATTTTGATTTTTCGGCTTCTTTAGGAATTAAACTGTCCACTCAATATACCTATGCCCAAGCTGATGAGGGAGTGGTAAAAGCTGACATAGGGGGCATAGGAATCAAGGCAGGTCTTGTTTATAGGTTTGATTTTTAACCATCATTCATTATTCTAACCTGGATTATTTACGAGTCGAGGTTTTATGAGCTCGATGAAATTCAGGTGTGGCTGAATTTCAGATCGGCTCGCCATTTTTTTATGAATAGTTCAGGTTAAATAGGGAGGATAAAAACATGAAAAAAACTGCAGGAGCGGCATTGTCAATTTGCTTTGTCTGTTTTTTATGTGTCCATTTATTTGGAGACAGAAAAGACAATATCTATCAACTAGGACGTGAACTGGGAGAACAGGCTGCATTACTGTCAGGAAGCAGTTACAGTCATTTTGAAGGATGGAATGGAGTGATCACGGATCAGGAACAGGCTGTTCTATTCAAGTCAGAAGCTTTTTTAGCCTCATGCCAACTTTTTCTGAAATTAACGGCTCAAAGCTCAACATATTACAAAGCCGGTT
>DASRVI010000411.1:0-3769 GCA_035655135.1 Acidobacteriota bacterium
CCTCAGATATTCCTGCATGGCTGTACTGTTCCCTTACCATCTTCTTCATTTCCAAATCTTGATGCATAAAACGCTTGTATTCTTTTCCAGTTGAAAACCACTTAGAGCTCCAGTCTTTGTTGAATCCCAGCCTGAAACCATAAGGATGTGTTTTTTGGCCCACTTTTATCTCCCTTTCCTTTCTTCTAATAATATATGTATATGACTTGTCCTTTTGAGTATTCTCACAGCCCTGCCCATTGCCGCGGCTCTAAAACGCTTCCATGTAGGACCTTGATTTACAAATATTTCTCCAATATAAAGATCATCCACATCCACATCAGGACTTTTCTGCTGGGCATTCGCAATAGCAGAACGGAGGAGTTTCTCAAGAATAGCGCTGATCTTTTTCTTCTTTGAATACTTAAGTATAGTCAGGGCTTCTCCTACATACCTGTCCCTGATAAGATCCGCTACCAGACGGCTCTTTCTTGAGGAAATCCTTACATGTTTGGCTATGGCTTTGGCAACTATATCTTGTTCTTTCATTTTATTTCTTTATCTTTATAGCTCGTGCTGTTTTGGATGTATGACCTTTAAATGTTCTGGTCGGTGAAAATTCTCCTAATTTATGACCGACCATGTTTTCAGTTACAAAAACAGGAATAAATTTTCTCCCGTTATGCACACCAATAGTCAATCCCACCATTTCAGGAATAACAGTGGAGCGCCTCGAATATGTCTTGATCACTTTTTTCTTGTCTTTTGCTGATTCAAACGATTCAATTTTCTTTAAAAGCGACTCATCAACAAATGGCCCTTTTTTTAATGACCTGCCCATTATTATCGACTCCTTCTCCTTATAATAAACTTTTGGGTTCTTTTATTTCGTCTAGTCCTATATCCCTTTGTGGGCTTACCAGTCGGTGAAACAGGATTGCGGCCTCCTTTGGACTTTCCTTCACCCCCGCCGTGCGGATGGTCTACAGGATTCATAGCAGAGCCCCTTACATGAGGTCTCCTGCCCTGATTCCTCTTTCTTCCAGCCTTTCCAATGGATATATTTTGGTGGTCGGGATTACTGACTTCTCCTATGGTGGCGCGACAGTCTAAATGAATCTTCCTGATCTCTGAAGAGGGAAGTCTTACTTGAGCATAGGCTCCTTCTTTAGCCAATATTTGAGCTCCTGTTCCTGCGGACTTTGCTAATTGGCCTCCTTTTCCCTTGCGCAGCTCCACATTATGGATAATCATACCCAAAGGTATATTCCGAAGAGGCATGGCATTCCCTGGCAAAATGTCGACCTGTTTGTCATCAGAAATCACGGTCTGCCCTTTTTTTAGCCCTCTGGGACAGAGAATATATCTTCTCTCCCCATCCTTATATTTGATTAAGGCAATGAATGCCGAACGATTCGGATCATATTCAATCGTCTCAACAACTCCCGGAACACCTTTTTTGTCTCTCTTGAAATCTATAATCCGGTAAAGACGCTTATTTCCGCCTCCTCGATGCCTTATTGAAATGTGACCACGGGAATTTCTCCCACCCTTCTTTTTAATCGGCTCAAGTAAAGGCTTATAAGGTTTATCCATGGTTAGATCATCATAGACAATTCCTGTCCTGTGGCGAAGACCTGCTGAAGTTGGCTTATATGTCTTTAATCCCATTTTATACCGCCTCAAAATATTCTATCATCTTTTCGCCCTTTTTTAATTTTACATAAGCTTTTTTCCAGTCTTTGGTTTTTCCTGTATTTCTTCCTACTTGCCTTTTCTTTCCTTTCTTTTTGACTATTCGGACACTCTCCACTTTAACGTCAAATAACTTTTCCACAGCTTCTTTTATTTCAATCTTATTTGCCCTGGGAGCAACCTCAAAACAAATATCCCTGTTTTTATCTTTCAACCAGGTGCTCTTTTCAGTGATAACTGGCTTTATTATGACTTTGTAAGGATTATGAACACTCACTTTAGTTTCTCCATTAATAAATCAAATGACTGATGAGAAAAAACAAGGTGGCTGTAACTTAAAATATCATATACATTAATCTGATTATAATCAACAATCTTGACTTCTGGAATATTCCTCATGGAAAGTATCAAATTTTTGTTTTTATGTGAATCCACAATAAGTGCGGAATTCAATCCTAATTCTTCTAAGAATTTCACACCCTGCTTGGTTTTGGGTTGTTTGAAATTCAAGTCCTCAATGACCATAACCTGTTCTTCTTTGTATTTCTGCGACAAAGCATATTTAAGGGCATTGACCTTTGACTTCTTAGGTAATTTGTAATAATAACTCCGGGGCCTTGGTCCAAATGTAATCCCGCCTTTTCTCCAAATAGGAGAGCGAATGCTTCCAGCTCGCGCCCTTCCCGTTCCTTTCTGACGCCAGGGTTTCCGGCCTCCTCCTCTGACTTCGCTTCTTGTTTTGGTTGAGGCGGTCCCTTGTCTCTGGTTAGCCCGGTAATTGACAACTGCTTCATACAACAGATGGTCATTAGCGGAATAAGAAAGGACTTCATCCGGAGCGTTCAGCTCTTTGACTTTCTTTCCACTTTGATCAAGTACTTTTACCTTTGGCATTTTTTAACCTTTTTTCTCTTTTTTTTGCGACTGTTCTTGAAAACCAACTTTTTTTATATAGACATAACCTCCGTTAGCACCGGGTATGCTTCCTTTAATCACTAAAAGATTATCCTCTTTGTTTGCCTGAAGAACAGTCAAGTTTTTCATGGTCACTCGACCGTTTCCAGAATGACCAGGCATCTTTTTCCCTTTCATAACCCTTGAAGGATCCGCAGAACAACCTGTAGATCCTGCATGGCGATGAAACATGGAACCATGAGTCTTTTTTCCTCCATGAAAACCCCACCTTTTGACCACTCCTGTGAATCCCTTTCCTTTGCTTATTCCAACCACATCCACTTTCTCGCCTTCTTCAAATATATCCACAAAAAATTGATCTCCTGTTTTGATCTCACTCTCTTTTCGGTAGATAAACTCATTCAATATCTTAGTAGGAGGAGCATCTGCCTTCTTGAAATGTCCTGCAGAAGGTTTGGTTAATTTCTTGGATGCATATTTGTCATAAAAACCCAGCTGAACCGTCGTTGTGCCGTCTTTTTCCGGGCTTTTTTTCTGGACAACTGTACAGGGTCCTGCCAGAATGACAGTGGCAGGCACAGCATTCCCATTCTTGTCATAAGTCTGGGTCATTCCAATTTTTTTACCTATCAATCCTTCAATCATTCTTATTATTCTCCTCCATCTCCAAATGCCTGTATCTCTACATCAATTCCTGCGGGGAGATCTAACTTTTGAAGTTCTTCAATGGTATCGTTGTTGTAATTGTTTATGTCAATCAATCTTTTATGTATCCTCATCTCAAAGTGCTCACGGGACCTCTTGTCCACATGGGGAGAGCGAAGAACACAAAATCTATGGATATTGGTGGGAAGAGGTATGGGGCCTGAAATTGTGGCACCGGTTCTTTTCGCTTTGATCACAATATTTTTCACAGACTGATCAAGCAGCCGGTGGTCAAATGACTTTAGCCTTATCCTGATTTTTTCCATTTTATTGTTCCTCGCTTTTCCTCATTTTGTTTTTTTCTGTCTCTCTTCTTTCCTTAGCACCTTATCTCAATTGACTACTCGATGATATCAGTGACGGTTCCGGCACCCACAGTACGGCTTCCTTCTCTTATGGCAAATCTTTGGCCTTTTTCCATGGCCACATTGGTGATCAGCTCTATCTCTAAATCCACATTATCTCCGGGCATCAC
>DASRVI010000412.1:0-2090 GCA_035655135.1 Acidobacteriota bacterium
TATCAATAAATTTAGTTTTAAGGATAATGTATTTGACTGCGATGACATTTCACAGGAAGTGATTCTTAAATTGTGGAAAGTCATGAACAATGAGAAAAAAATAAAACATTATTCGTCTTATATTAAGAAAGTTGTGAATTCCACACTTATTGACTGTTTAAGAAAAGCAAGGAGACACAATAAAGTTATCTCTTTTAAAATGCAGGAAAGAATATCTGAAAAAAAGACTTTTTTCAAAGATAAGAGTGATCCAAACAACAGCTTGAAAAAAACCATACACAACGCAGTGGAAGGTCTTATTGAATCCAGGAAAAAAGTAGTCAAATTATATCTGCTGGACTTAACGATTGAAGAGATTTCAATTTTATTCAATTGGACAGAAGACAAAACAAGAAACCTTCTATATAGGGGGCTTTCTGACTTGAAAAACGAGTTAAAGGAAAATGGTGTCCATTATGAAGATCAATCATAATGAACTCAAATCGATTTACCAAGCACAGTTAGAAGAAAACAACAAATCTAGAAAAAACTGTCCCCCAGTGGATGAAATTATAAATTTGGTTCGGTCGAAATTACCCAAACATAAAAAAAACATGCTTTTAGATCACATCCTAGAATGCCCCTGTTGCATTAAGGAAGCTCAAGCCATTATTCGAATAATAAAAGAAGAAAATAAATTTATAAACCAAATCAGAGAATTACCTGGGCATCAAAAAAAGAGAGCCAAAATAAAAAATTCATTTTCTTTTCCTTTTTACTTTTCCTGGAAGACCATTTCAGCAATTACAATCATCTTATTCCTTGTTTTTGCTGCTTCCTTTTCCTTGTATACAATTTTTAATGCGCAAAAATATCGAGGAAACAGCCATACAGCCATTAATATACTGAAACCCAAAAAGAAGATACTCATCTATGAGAACAACATCCAATTCAGATGGAATAATATCCCTGAAACAAAATTTTACAAAGCTGTTCTTTATGACAAAAGTCTTTATCCAATTTGGGAAAGTGATAAATTATTGAACAACTGGGTTAAACTTCCCTCTGAAGTGTATAAAAACACAGAGCATAAAAGCACCTATTTCCTTTTAGTCACCAGCTACTTGAAAAACGGGAAAAAAATCGAATCCCAATTCAAAGAGTTCAAAGTTTTTTTAAAGCGCTCTAAAAATTAATATGCCCCACGAATTCTCCATTCAGGATAAAGGGAGCCCAATAAAAAGGATTGGAATATTTTTTGCTTCTTATGAATTCAATTTTCGCGAGCTGTAAGGAACGAGACTTGCTTTCTCCAGAAACAAGATATTTATAAAACGACTTCATAAACTTGGCGGTCTGTCTATCTCTGACTCTCCACAGAGTTGATAAAATGGATTCAGCTCCCGCATAGAAAAAAACTCTAGGCAGTCCAAGCACACCCTCTCCTCTTTTAATGGTTCCTCTCCCGGTCTGACATGCTGAAAGCACAATCAGTTGTGGCTTCATC
The DNA here is from genome assembly GCA_035655135.1 of Acidobacteriota bacterium. Taxonomy (GTDB): domain Bacteria; phylum Acidobacteriota; class Aminicenantia; order Aminicenantales; family Aminicenantaceae; genus WJMT01. The sequence goes on from DASRVI010000412.1 coordinate 1,487, forward strand.
TTGAGGTCATAGATCTCGTTGACTTGAAGAAACCCATCCTCTTCTTTCCCATTTTCCAGGGACAAAACCAAAGCCGATCTGGAAGGATAATTCTCGTCTAAAAATCCATGACATGAAAAGTGAATGATTTTATAATCCGAAAGCGGTGTTTCTTTCAGAGTCTCTTCAGAAGCATTCTCTCTTAAAAAAATATCTTTTCTTTTGTCTTCAAATAATTCAGAGATGGATTTGATTTCCTTTTCACTATAAGGAAGAGGAAAAAATTCAAAGTCCTGGTCTTTGTATAACTGGACTAAGATATGAGAAGATCTGAAGCTACTATTTTTTGGTTTTTCTTTAATCATAGGATTCCCAAAGGCCAATAAATCCTTGGTGTATGCTTTATTTTTTCTATTGAGAGATAGATAAATGAGAGAAACAGAAGAAGGCATATACGAAATCTGATATCGGGAAATTAAATAATCATTTTTTTGTTTGGGGTCAATCAAAGTTTCAAAAGGAAGATAATAAAGGATGCCGCTGGGAACAATAATGATATTCTTAAAAGCATGGGAATCCAAGCTGTTCAGAGGAAAGACAAGTTCCTTGAAAATTCTTATTGACG
>DASRVI010000413.1:0-4304 GCA_035655135.1 Acidobacteriota bacterium
CGATTACACATATAGTCTTGGATGTAGTTAAGGAAGAAAAACGAACTGCAATTCTATGATAAAAGAAGTGGACTTCTCCTATTTCCCTGGATAAGGAGCAAGGGTAGATAAACTGTCAATACGGAAAGCACAGCGGAGAGACTTAGAATCGGGAGACCTTGGTTGTCGAAAAGACAGATTACAGGCTCATAATTATTTTTCGAACGGCCTAGTTTGTAAGAATTGAATTATTAGGACCTCTCTTGTTTGCACTTTCTGATCAAATCATCCAATTTCTGCTTCTGATCATCGGGAAGAGAGTCATAGTATTTTTGCTTGTAAAGAGTAAATGTAATCAGTGCTTTATCTTGATTTCCCTTATTGAGATAGGTTAAACCTAGAACAAAAAGGGCCTCATCAAGCTTATCGTCCAAATTAAGGGCTTTTCTAAAAGAAGAGATAGCAGAATCAAAGCGACCTAACAGCCTGAATGTTTTGCCTAAACCTACATAAGACAATGCATACTCAGGGTCAAGTTTAACTGCTGTTTGAAAACTCTGTAGTGCTTTCTGTAGCGTCGTTTTGTCTTTTTTCTTCACAGCAAGGGAAAACTGAGCTTCGCCAAGATTAGCAAAAAGTATCTGCGATTCAGAGTCGAGCGAAAGGGCCATTTCGTATTGATCTACGGCTTTCTCAAAATTTCTTGTTTTATAATATGCATTTCCTGACAAATTCCATATTGCTGGGTCGTATTCCATCTGAAAGTAACTCTTTCCTTGAAAAGCCCGAATAATATTTTTATACTGTCCAACTTCCTGGAGACATTGAACAAAGGAAAAAAAGACGGAATAGTCGGAGGGAACATTTTCATGTCCCATCTTCAGAACCTCAACAGCATCTCTCAGTCTTTCCTCTCTTTTGTATAAATCTGCAAGGTTAATATAGGCGACACCTAAATCCTTTCTTTTTGTGATAATTTTCTTTAACGTCTCGAATCCTTGTTTTTTATTCCCCTCTTTATAACGCTCAAGGGCCTCCATGGCTTGGTTATAATACGGAAGGAGAATCTTAACATCATAGCCGCTGGAAAAACTATCCTTTCTTGTGTCCGAAGAGCTTGAGACATACCCCAGGCTTCTCAATTTTTCTAGTGATTTATTGTCAAGTCTCTTTACTGCTCTCTCGCTTTGGGGAGACATGGAGTCACTCATGATTTTCTCTAACCGTTTTTCAAATCTATCTAATTTCCTTTTCGTAGCGAGATTGTTCTTCTCATCAAAATCCGCACTCAAATCATAAAGCTCTGGAATAGGGGAGCTAATATACTTCTCCTTATTAAAAACAAATCCCCTGATAGGGGCCCAGCCTTTACTGTAGTAGGGATGAAGAGATTCAAAATAGATAGGTCTTTGGGACACCTTTTTTCCCTTCAGAAGCAGGACAAGCGAGACGCCCTGAAGAAAAGACGGTTTTTCGAGATTGAGAATATCGCACACTGTGGGGAATCTGTCGATATGACTGACATAGTGCTCAATTTGGCGTTTCTCAAACCCTGGAGAGGTTATGATGAGAGGAATCCTGATCGTCGTGTTATAGGCAAAAAAGCCGTGCGTTTTTTCACCATGTTGTCCCAATGATTCACCGTGATCACCGGTAAAAATAACTAGAGTATTTTCGAATAAATTGTTTTCTTCCAAGTAGATAAAAAACCTTCCCAGAACAAAATCAACATAGCCTACCTCTCCTGTGTAAGGATGCTCTTTGTATTGAGTTAGATACGGCTCAGGAGGTTCATAGGGATCATGAGGATCCCAGCAATGAATCCAGAGAAACCAAGGAGAATTCCGCTTCTTCAACCAGTTAAGAGCTCTATCGATAACGACTTCACCTTTCCTCTCTTCTGACATAAAGTCCTGGAACGGCAGGCGTTCCATCTCATCATCATAAGTATCAAATCCCTGGTTAAGACCAAATTTCGCATGCAGAGGAAAAGCTCCGATAAAAGCTCCGGTGGAGTAGTCATGATTCTTCAAGTACTCTGCAAGCGTAAGAAATCCTTCTCGCACCACAAAATTTACATTATCATGCACACCGTGATAAGGAGGTGTTGCCCCGAGGAGGATATTGGTATGGGATGGTAGTGTGGTGGAAGTGTTGGCAAAGGCTCTGGAGAAAAGGATGCCCCTCTCGGACAAACTGTCGATGTTTGGCGTATCGAGATGTTCGCTGCCGTAACAACTCAGCCAATCCGCTCTGAGAGTATCTATCGTTATGAGGAGGACGTTCAATTTTTCTTTATCAGTTCCAGGCGATGGATACACATAACAGGCTGATATGAAAATTAAAATCAATACATATGTAAAAATATATATTGTAAAGATTACAAGCTTTTTTTTGTTCTTTTGTTTACTCATCCACACACTCGTTTTTATCATGCCCGAATCGCCATTCAGTAATTCAAAAAACTTAGTAACGTAGCTTCTCTGCTTTGCAGTTTTTAATCAAATCATCCCATTGCTGCTTCAAATCCCCGGAAAGAGAATCGTAGTATTTTTGCTTGTAAAGAGGAAACATGCTAAGTGCTTTATATTTATCCCCCTTATCGAGATAGGTTAAACCTAAAACATAGGGAAGCTGAAGGTAACAAGAATGCCTCCTTTAGTATCCGAGCATAAATATGTCCTTACCTATTTATTTTCTGTTAAAAGCAGCAGTTTTCCGTTTAAGGCACCTTCATATTCCCCGTTTTCTATACTAATTTTTCCATTAACAATAACATATTTAGTCCCAGTGCTGTACTGATGTGTATCAGAGGGGGTGGCGTTATCCCTGATGGTTTCAGGATCGAATATAACTATATCAGCCTTGTATCCTTTTACCAGCAGCCCTCTGTCCCTAATCTGAAGGAAAGAGGCAGGCAGGGATGTCATCTTCCTGATAGCATTCTCCAGTGTCAGTACTTTTTCTTCTCGTACGTACTTACGAAGTACTCTGGATTGACTGCCAAAAGCACGGGGATGACCCATTTTTGGTGGGTCGTTCTCCTTTACGATGGGAAAGGCGCCTCCATCACTGCAAAACATAAGCCAATCTTGTTTCATCGCATATTCCATGTCATCCTTTGACATAACTCCACAGGCGACATACAGGTCAGGTTCATCAATAACTAAATCCGCAGCAACATCGAAAGGATCTCTATTTTGTTCCTCTGCAATATCTGAAAGTATTTTTCCTATCAAATGGGTATTTTTCTCAGCAACTGTAACCAAATAACTATCCCAACCTGCTAAGGCTACAGAACTTGGTTTATAAGGTTCACCTTCGAGCACTGATTTTTTGATCTGTTCACGTTTTGATTGATCAGCCAGCGCCTTTTCTAGCTCTTCTACATACTTCTCTTTTAACTTCTCTCTCTGTGCATCTGTTAATTTCCGGTCTTTCATCTTTTCCCTGATTTCCGCAAATGGTTCCATGTCTTCCGGAAGATGGAAGGGAGCCCAGCCTGCGTTTCTGGCAATGGGGAGAATACGTCCACCTCCTGCATAGTGATAAGGATACATATCTGCCGTTATATAAATTCCTTTGGATCTTGCTTCGTTTATAAGATCTACCGCCTCTTTCATCACTCCCCAGTAATCTTTTCTGCATACTTTAAGGTGAGAGATATCGGCTCGGACTCCTGTTTCTTCAGCAATTTGGATGGTTTCTTGAGTCGCTTCAGGAACACGGTCAAACTCATTGCGTTGATGACTGGCATAGACTCCTCCATACTCACCAACAACTTTTGTCAATTCAATGATTTCTTCGGTACTGGCGTAGCGTCCAGGTATGTATTCTAAACCCGTACTCATGCCCCAAGCGCCTTCCTCCATAGACTGGCGGAGAATGTCCTTCATCTTTTCCATCTCTTCCTTTGTAACCTGACGTGGTTCCTCACCCATCACTGCTTTTCTTATGGTACCGTGGCCAACCAGAAATATATCATTTGTTCCGATGCCCTGCTCTTCCCATTTCTTTTTGGTCTTTTCCACTTTTAACGAGACTGAACCGCCACAATTTCCCGTTACTACTGTAGTTACCCCCTGGATTAAATAGTTCAAGTTTGCCTTGGATTCAGGCTTGCCCAATCCTTCATCACAGTGGGTGTGTATGTCAATAAATCCTGGAGAAACTACCATCCCCTTGGCATCGATGGTTTTAGATGCAATTTTTCCAGAAAGGTCTCCAATCTCAACAATGGTATCCCCTCTTATGCCAATATCAGCATAAAACCAGGGATTTCCTGTCCCGTCAACAATCTTTCCGTTTTTTATAAGGATATCAAA
>DASRVI010000414.1:0-3864 GCA_035655135.1 Acidobacteriota bacterium
TCATCCTTGAGCTTTTCAAACTCTTCAACAAAAAGATCAGACCCCTGGAAAAAATGGTTGGATGAAGTTCACCTCATCATAACTAAAGCAGAAAAATCTGTTTTTGATAGTTTAAAAACAGAGGAAGACAGGAAAAGATTTCAAGAACAATTCTGGGAAGCTAGAGATCCTAAGCCTGAAACTCCTTATAATGAATATAAGATGGAGTTTTATAGACGCCTAGAGTATGCCAATACTCAATTAGAAGGTCCTAACTCAGACAGGGGACGGATTTATATTCTTCTTGGTGAACCTTTTGAGAAAAGAAATTTTTCAGGTTATATAGATGTAGTCGACTGCGAGTTATGGATTTATCACGCTGAAGGAAGGCCCGGACTTCCACCTTTTATGCATTTATTATTTTATAGGCCTAAAAATTTTGGGGATTACAGACAGTTTCACCCAGGTATTCATAGCGCTCTAGATATAATCTCTCCCGGTTATTCATTGGAGAATGCCTCAAAACTCAGGGCATATCAACTCATAAAAAAGAGGTTGCCACAACTTGCTCAAGCCACCCTCTCTATTATCCCAGGAGAAGGCGATTCAGCTACGGGTCAGCTAATGACTTCTTCAGGTTCTGTAATTGCTCATATACATAATTTACCCGAAAGAGAAGTGGAAAGAAATTATCTTAAAAATTTTGCGACCGTCGAGGGTACAGTGGATGTTACATATTCAGAAAAAGTAATTGAAGGGAAAGGACTCATCTCTATAAGTGAGAATAAAGGGATTAAGTTTCTTAATTATTCTATTATGCCTGAGGATATTGACATAAGGAAAATAGCTGACAATTTACATACAAAAAATATAACCATTAATCTAAGAATAGAGGATTTGAAGGGAATAACAATACATCAACAGGAAAGAAACATAAATTTGGAATTCGATGATGTTAAGGAAAAAGCTATGGTTGAGAGAAAAAAGCTTGCCTTTAAAGATTTTACCCCTATCGTTGAAGGAGAATACAATGTCAGCATTATCTTTTCTAGTGAAGAGGAAGAAGGGTATTTCGTCCATAGAGAGAAGATTAACATAACCGATGATACCGTGCCGGTTCTGGTAGGGTATAAAAAAAAAGATGTTGTATCCGACAATTTTATGCCTTTTTGTATGGAGGGCTATAAAGTGTTCGTGGATCCACGGTTAATATTCAACAAAAACGAATCCCTGGAAGGTCTCATTTTCTCAGAATACAAACCTACTATACATCTTACGAGTCTAATAGACACAAATAACTCTTTTGAAATAAAAGATATTGTAAAACAGGGAAATCTTTTTGTGTTCAGACAACCATTGATTAATATCAAAAGTGACTATTATTTCTTATGCATAAAAAACGAAAAAGGAGAGATTTATAAAAAAAGAATATCTATCATACCATTTCATGTAGAAAAGCCTTTAGACTTTGAAATACCTGAAGTGTCTGCATCCAGGTTTAACTATATATTTGTGATGGCTCAGCAGTACTTAAATAAGGGAGAATTCGATACAGCGATAGAATGCTTTAACAAACTTCCTGAAAACCTGTGGAATTCAACTACGCTTCCCGTCTTAGCACGGGCTTACTACGCCAACGAGGATTTTGAAAAAGTTGTTAAAATTCTGGAAAAAGAGAATATCACAAAAAATTATTCTGTACTTCTGCTACTTGCCAATTCATGTCTGGAACTCAAAAGAAAACAGAAGGCAGCTGAATATTTTGAAAGACTGCGCAAATATGGGGATACAGTCAAAATTAATAGAGTCCTCGGAGCCATATATCTTTCATTGGGAGAAAGAAAGAAGGCAGAAGTTTACTGGGAAAGGGCGAAAAAATTAGAAAAAACTATAAAGAAAGACTCACAGACATAGAGCCGGGAAATCAGAACGCTCCGATTGTAAAGGAAATATGAAAAATTTGTATTTACATTAATTATTATTATTTTGTCGATTATTCTTCTCTAATTTTTGCTGAAGTTGTTGGCCCTTTCGAAGCTCTTCATGATACTTATCCATTTGACCAAAACGATTGTAGATATCGGCCAATATAAAATGGGCTAAGGGTGCATATTCTGACCCTGGAGCCAATTTAAGCCCCTTCTTGGTAAGAAGAATAGCTTCATCAAAGTTCTCACCCAAATCTAAGTATGCTTTGGCCAAGAAAAGGTATCCGTTAGCAAAATCTTCGTTATGTTTGATGGCTTCCTTGAAGTGTTCGATCCCCTTCTGCATATAACCCATCTTCACATAAAGTTTTGCCAGATTGAAATGGGCAGGCCAGGCGGCTGGATGCAATTCGATTTCCTTTTTATACTCTTCTACCGCTTTTCGTATCTCATTCCTCTCTTCATAAACCAAGGCCAGGTGATAATGTCCATCTGGAATATGGAGCCTCATTTCCAAGGCTTTTCTGAATTCCATCTCTGCTTGTTCCGTCATTTTCTTTTCTAAATAAGCTGTCCCCAACAGATTGTGAGCCATAGAGCTACGTTCAGGCTCTAATTTTATTGCCTTCTGCAAATAAAATATGGCCTTATCCACATCATCCATTTTCATGTATATTTCTCCAAGGTTATAAGCAGGTTTATAGTCTCGAGGATCCAACTGCATTAACCTTTCGTACCCAGCTATGGCTTCCTCGTATTTTTTTAGCCGCTTGTAGGCATGGGCTAGACTGAATATAGCAGCTTCGTATTCGGGGTCAAGCTTCAATGCTTCTTTACATTCTTCGATTGCCTCTTCGAGCCTGTCCAGTTTTAAAAAGATCCGAGCCCGGACTCGACGGGCTTCCTTAATCAGAGGATCTTCTTCTATAACATCTGTTATTGTCTCTAATGCCTCATCCAGTTTATCTTCGGCAAAGTTTCCTTCAGCCATTTTTATTTTATTAAAGAGATGGATTTTATCTTTCGGGTCTGATAGATCCCTAGTCTTGCTTAGTTTCGATTGTGAAGTAAAGCCTCCAACATATCCCAAAGCCTTAAGCTTTTCTATAGCCTCTTCATCCAGTTTTTGGGGTCCCTTCTCCTCAATCCCTTCTGCAGACATCTTTTGCAGTAGACTGTTTAGGTTTTGTTCAAATTGCTTTCCTATTCTTATTTTTTGTCTGTAGATATTGGTGAGCTCGTTTGGATCGTTAACAATATCGTAGAGTTCAGGCCTTGGCGCTTGAATATATTTGTACCGGGAGTTCTGAAGGCTTTTCAATTCGCTCCAGCCAAAATGATACCGTGGATAATAAGACTCACTGTAAGCAAAACGTTCTTGGTTCGAGTTTTTATCCAAAATCAACGGGAGGAGGCTCTTCCCCTGAATTTCACTGGGAAGAGGAAGACCGAGTATGTGCAGCAGAGTAGGCATGATATCAACAGTTTCCACACGTGCATTGACCTTCTTTCCCCTTAAATATCGAGAAGGAAGGTGCATGATTAGAGGAACAGAGATGGCTGCGTCGTAAACAAAAAATCCGTGAGTGGGTTCTTTATGTTGTCCAAGGCTTTCTCCATGATCTCCTACTATCACTATCAAGGTTTTCTCCAAGACGTCTCTTTCCATAAGTTTATCCAGCACTTTCCCGATCAAATCATCCACATAGGCTATCTCCCCGTCATAGAGTCCCCAATCCCATTTCGAAAATCTGGTTTTGTATGGTTCAGGCGGTTCATAAGGAGTATGGGGATCGTACAGATGTATCCAGCTAAAAAATCTCTTCTGGTAATTTTTCTCAAACCACTCAAAAAATGCTTCTATGACTTTTCCTCCTTTTCGCTGAACAGAATCGAGGGATACCCTTTTGTATTCCGTAAAATCAAAGTTATCGTAATAATAGTCTATTCCCTGGTC
>DASRVI010000415.1:0-5863 GCA_035655135.1 Acidobacteriota bacterium
CTGAGAGAAAAAGCTGACAGCTCCACGCTGGCTATATCACATCTTGAAGGAAAAAAGGCTGTCCTGGATCTGGCCCTAGAGGCCCGGCCTCCCTTTGATGTGGACCAGGTTGTCAAAAGTTTTGTGAAATATCTAAAAGCATTTAAAGTTTTTTCTGTCACTCAAGACCGGCATGCTGTCGCTTGGATTAAAAACGACTTAGAAAATAAAGGGATTGAGGTTATCGTATCAAAGTTGAATAAGTCTCAAATTTATGAAGGCTTCTCCGTTTACATGAACAAAAAACAGATTGAAATGCTTGATAATAAGAGGCTCAGAAATCAAACCCTGGGCCTTCAAAGATACCTCAAGAGCGGAGGTCCTAAAATCGATCACTGGCCGGGTGGTCATGATGACATTATAAACTCAGCAGCCGGCAGCCTTTTATTGTCCCTTGAGTCTATGAATGAAGAGTTAGGGGAGGCCTATTTTCAAGGTTACGATGATCCACGTGATATGGTGGAAACAGAGGAAGATGAAAACAATGAAAGCTTGGGTGAAGTGATCTGGCCTCTGGACTCTTATGAAGAAACCCATTTTAAAACCCCAACGTTAAAAGACTACAAAAGCATACCGGAACAGGTGCAAGAATATATCAAGGGGAAAAATGAAGTGGATGTCTCAAGGATATGTAAAAAATATATGATTAGAAATGATGCTACCCCCAGAAAAATACTAAAAGATTTAGGATGGGTGGGCATAGGTGCCGGCGTCTTCAAAAAGCGCACTGGGGAACGTGCCGGTTATCCCAAAATAAAAAAAGATTAGTAACAGAAAAAGCAGCAAAGAAATTCCTAGAGGGGCATCCTGAGGAAAAGAAAAAGCTAGGTCAATCAAAGTCCGTCACCGTGGGAAAGTCGGTTTCCGACGGGGATTTATCTCCTTATTGACTCCACTCAAGATTGTTAAACCGATTTAACAATTTAAATCGCTCAGTAATACCCTTCAACTCCGGCGCATTTGCCCGGAAGTGTGCCCGTGGGCGTACTTTCTTATTTCGCCCGTGGTCAGACCCGTCAAGGTTATTCGCCCGTGGAGGGATAACTTTTTCTCTCACCTTTTGACATTTGAACAACCGTAATTCATATTGAAAACTTGAGACATCAATGAAACGAAATGATTCTAAAATTGTCCGATGATATCAGACAATTTAGAGAGGTCAAACATGAATGAAATTAAGGACTTAAAAAAGATTATAGAAGAAGCTAAGGTCAGCCCTGAACTGATTTCACATTTTTTATTAATCTCACATAACCAGGTGAGAAATCTCATTGAGGGAAGAACTAAAGTCCCCAGGCCAAAAACTCTTAAGGATATTTCAGCTTTTTGTGAAGACTTCCATGAACTTCAAACATTCTGGCAGTCCATCCTTTTAGAAGACCTGGCCAAACTTAAGAGAGCAAAGAAAAGTCTTTTACAGGTGGCACGTGTGGCTATAGGGTCTTTTCCTTTGAGAGTGGGTCAAATCCTGGAAAAAAAAGGATTGTCGATTGATGAGAGAGCTTCTCTTTTGGCTGCCTTAGTCCTGAAACTCAAAAAAGATAAGGACAGTCATAAAACCGGCTTGAAAGAATTACAAGTTAAGCTTATGCGCTTTGGAAACACATTACAAAATTAAATTAATGGAGGTAATAAAATGGCTATACGATGGTTAACAGATTTGGAAATCTCAGAACTTTCGCTCTGTGATAATCCAGCAAATAGAAAAAAATTCAATGTGATAAAACAGGAAAATCCGGAAAAAATGTTTAGTTTTTTGGATCTGGATAGTGACTTGAATTTGGGTGAAATTGCTGAGGTTTTAGAGAAGTATAAAGACGACTTTACAAGTGAACTTAGGGAAGGAATCGGAGCGCTGGTTGCAATGGCCTTAGGTGAAGCCGGAGAAGGTGAAGAATACGCTTATCCGGAAAAGAAGGTTGAGAAAGGCGACAAGTGGCCCAGTTTGACTCCTAAAATCCCCGTTTTAGTTAAGAGAGAGAAGCCTGAATTTGATTCAGACGACCCTTTAAGCGAAATGGAGGACCTCAGAGACGAAAACACTAAACTTAAAAAGAAACTGGCCAAAAAGACATCTATAGACGATGAGGACGACTTCTCTGAAATAGAAAAAGGGGAAGATGACCCCTGGCCCAGTCTGGACTTTCTGGCATGAGACAAGTCAAATACAATAACGGTCAAGTCTCACGTTTTAGATCTAAATACGCCATACGCTTAGAAGACAAACAAAATAATCAAAGAATTTTTTATGAAAATGACTATCCTTACAGAAAAAATCCCAGAGTCAAAGAGATGTATCAAAGAGCTGAAAAAGAAATTCAAAAATCAGATATCCCGGTGGATCCTCTCAAGATATTTAACAAGAAAAATATTTATTGGGGATGGACCAAGCAAGTTCTAAAGAAAAGGGGATACGTTGAGGATGAGGATGAAAATTGGCATCCTCCGGACCAGAAACCGAAAAAGTTTATAGTCAAAGATGTCCAAAGTCCCTGGGATTAAATTTTGAGAAATTTATTCACTTGGTCTGGTTTTGGCTTTTGCTGGACCGGTGCTTTCCTTAATGACAGCCGGGTGAGATTCCCGGCCTGCAATTATTCAGTGGTTCCGGGGAAGTCAGAGGGTCGGGTCAGTCCCAATTGCAAGCATCTGGCTTCCCCACTTTTTTAAGAGAGGTGAGAAAATGATTATTGCTTATATTGTTTGGGCTTTAATAGGGTTGGATTTTTTAGTTATTGGATATGTTTTAATTCAGGAGTGGAAAATTGATAATCAAAGAAATAGAAAAATCAGATACCGAGAAAATCAGAGTTGAGCTCTCTGAGTTTAAAGGTAAACAATATCTTAATTTCAGAATCCTCTTTAAAGATGAAAAAGATGATTCTTGGAAGTACACAAAAAAGGGGATCACGCTCAGTGTGGATTTAGTCGATGATCTCAAAAAAGGTATTGATAAAGCAGCGTCTCAGATTTATGAGAGTTTGCCAGGTGCTTAAAATTCTAAGATGAACACAAACTTGACAATTCATATCAAAAAGTACTAACATAATTTCTGAGGTGCTAAAAATGAAAAGAAAATATTTAAGCCTAAGGGAAGTTTCAGAGATAACAGGTTACAGCATAAACAGTTTAAGGAATTGGATAAGAAATAAGCAGTTAAAGACTTATCGACCCACACCACGTTCACCACATAGAATTAAAATTAAAGATCTAGATAGATTCATGGAATCTGGATCTAACATAATGGGATCCAGGTAAAATGCAGAGACTAGAGGACGAAATCCTGAGTTATTTATTGATAGATTTTTCATTGATCAATAAAACAGACATTAACACAAACCTGTTTCTAAAAAAGAAAAACCGGGATATTTTCAGGGCCTCTTATAAGCTATTCAGAAATAATGGAACTCATGAGATTGATATTAGTACGCTTGCTGAAAAACTCGAAAAGAAAAAAATAACCGCTTCTGAATTAATTAAAATCACTACAGGAACACAAAAACTTCAGCCGGCAAACTTTGCTTTTAAAGTTCAGAAACTTAAACAGCAGCGCCTTGCTCAGAAAATAATCAAAGAAACAGATCTCATGGCCAGAGAAGGCAAATTTGAGATAGAAAAAGCCAGAGAATACTTAAGAGAGATTGAATCAATAAGCGTTAAAGAAAAACCAAAATTTGAGAACCTGGATCAATTCATAAAAAAAGAAATTCCAGAGAGAGAATCACTTATTGAACCTATTCTTGGAAGATCTGAAATTACTATGATCCACGGTCGGCCTAAAATCGGAAAATCCCTTTTAACTCTTCAAATTGTGAAAAGACTTATAACAGGAAAAAACTGGTTAGGTTTTGAGGTCCATAAACTAAAGGAACCTATTCTTATTATTCAGGTTGAGATCGCAGCCTCTTTAATGCAGCAGAGAGTGAAAAAAATCTTTAAAGATACCCCCAATATTGAAAATATCATAATACCAGAACAGAGCCGAAATATCTTCCTGGACCAAGAAGACGGTCAAGCTCATGTGGCAAGCCTAATAAAAGACATCAAACCAGGCCTTGTGATCTTAGATCCTTATATGAAATTTTTCAGCACTGAAGAAAACGCTTTTAAGAAATGCAGACCATTCTTTGACTTTTGGTTTGAGCAAATTGAAATCAATGGACTCTCCATGTTATTTGTCCATCATGATGCAAAATTTCAAGAGGGGAAACTAGGAGGCCAGAAAGCTCTTGGATCCACAGAAATAAACGCCTCCACTGATGGGAATTGGAGTCTTGAAAGGATCCAGGATGCGGAACTTAACCCGGAAGAATTCCTAAGAACATCAAGACTTTCCTTTGAATCCCGGAACTGGGCTAACTTGAGACCTTTGAATCTTAGACTAAATGATGATCTGTATTTTGATGTGGTGGAACTTCCGAAAAGCTCATGTGATAAATGGGATATTGTTGAAGAGATTGAAAACGCCGGCGGTAAGGTGAACCAATCTAAGCTCCGGGCCAAATACTCAAACCCGAATATTTTTTATAAAGCAAAGGAACAAGCCTTAAAAGACAACCTCATTGATTCTGTAAAATTAGAAAATGTCAGGGGGAAACCTGTGATGCTATTTTTAAAAAATGGTCACAGTGATACTAAATGATACAAAACCCCCTATTTTTAAGCCTAAGTGCCTGTAAACAAAGAACTTCTGATTATGTATCAACCTTGATACAAAACCCATACAAAACCCATACGAAACGATACAGAACCTATTTTGTATCTATTTTGTATCTATTTTGTATCATACCTAATACAAAACCTAAATATATATATATCAATAACTTAAGTGGTTATGTATCACTTTTTAGACTACACAGGCCCTATATTCACATTTTATTGAGTCATTGGTTGTGTTTATTGCTGAATAACCGGCAAATCAAAAACATCAAAAGAGCTTTTCAATACTTGAAATCCACTGTGTCGCATTACGATTATTATGTCAACTTTTTATATGGGGTAGAGGTGAAAAAAATAAATTATTCAAAAACTGTGAAAATCTACCAGAATTCTACTATAAATCAGCTAAAAACTGCACAAGTTCTTGTTCAAATCGTGTTACTTTTGACTGTTTTGTGGAAAAGTACTGCATATATGAAAATTTAGGAGATTGTGATAATGACAAATAAATTAGATAAAAAACTCAAGCCTGGGCCTAAGAAACGTCACCACGGATATGCTTTTTTAACTTCAGGAAAAGTTCCCAAGTCTAGGAAGTACATTGAGAAATACATTGGATCTGTCAGGGATAACCTCATTAAAGACCTGGGGCCTACTCAGGATGATTTGACAACAGCTCAGATGGTTTTGATTGACCGGGTAATCATGAAGCTAGGATTTTTAAGACTTATTGAGGAGTATATCAGGGAAACCGGAGAGATATTCAAAGGGAATACCGGGAAACTTCTACCCTGCATTTCAAATGATTATACTCGATTCGCTGAGAGTGTGAGAAGGGATCTCAGCACACTAGGGATTAATAAGCGTGCTGAAGCGGTTATTGACCCTATCAAATATATACAAGGTGACAGCCAGGATGATGATGACAATAAATAAGGAGTTTGAGTAATGGTTTTATATGTCAAACCAAAAAAAGATGTCTTAGAATCGATTTCAGGGCTTTGCTCTGAGGTGGAAGGTGAGAAATGAGAAACATCATAGAATTCATAGAGGATCCGCAGCTCATAGGTGATAAGTCTTTATCTTTACCACAGAAAGTGAGCTTGAAAGCGGTCTATGGTTTGCCTATGAGCCAAAAAGAAAAGAAAGTCTTTAGAAAGATAAC
>DASRVI010000416.1:0-3714 GCA_035655135.1 Acidobacteriota bacterium
CTCTCCCCAAGAATTTGAAATCTTAAAAAATATGATCATTGCTAAGTCAACATTTTGATATTGTAAAAGTTTACAGTTTTCTTTAATGATATATAATACTTAATGTAACAATTTTCCAATAAATAAGTTTAATAACATAAACACAAATCAAGAGGTGACCCTGAGTGATCCAAAAAATTAGATTCATTTTACTGTTATCCTTAGGACTTTTTATTCTGATGAGCCATGGAATTTCCGTTACCAAAGACCTGCCACCAAAATATAAAAAATGGCTGGAAGAGGAAGTGGTCTACATCATATCTTCTGTAGAAAAGGAAGTCTTTTTGAAACTTGATTCAAACCAGGAACGCGATCAATTTATCAAAGCCTTTTGGAAACACCGAGACCCGGCTCTCAATACAGAAGAAAACGAATATAAAAAAGAACACTTCCGGCGCATTGAGTATGCCAACCAATACTTTGGCAGGGAAATTCCCAAGCCAGGATGGAGAACAGACAGAGGCAGGATATACATTATCCTGGGAGAACCAGATGACATCCAAACATTTGACGCCAAAAGAGAGATTTATCCTACTGAAGTCTGGTTCTATCAAGGAATGGAAGATAAAGGACTGCCCCAAGCTCTCCAGCTTGTCTTTTTTCAAGATAAAGGTCACGGTGAATATAAACTTTACAGTCCCTTAAACCACGGCCCCCAATCTCTTTTAACTTCCTTTGAAGAAGACCCAACAGATTTTATGGCTGCCTATGAGAAAATAAAAACAATAGAGCCCTCCCTTGCTGATGCCAGTTTAACTTTGATTCCAGGTGAAAAACCCTCCTTATACGGAAGGCCCAGTCTGTCTTCTGAACATCTTTTGAATGAAATCGAAAATACTCCTTTAAGGAATGTCAAAGACATATACGCCAGAAAATACTTCGAATACAAAGATACTGTGGAAGTAGAGTACTCCACCAACTATATGGTGAATTCTTCAATAATCAAAACCACAAAAAACCAGAATGGAGTGAATTTCATCCATTATGCCTTTGAACCTGAAAGACTTTCCATCGATACTTACCAGGATAAATACTACACTGTCTTAGAAATTTACGGCCGAATTTCTGACATGAAGGATAGACTTATCTACCAGTTCGAAAAGACCATTCCCTTGGAATTCAATGAAGCCCAAATCAATCAAATAAGAAACAGACCCTTTAATGTGCTTGATCTGTTTCCCATTATTCCAGGTGAATTCAAACTGTCCATTCTGATGAAAAATAAAACATCTAAAGAGTTCACTTCTATAGAAAAAACTCTTCTCATTCCCAGCCAAGAGAATCAAATCCAAATGACTCCGCTTATGCTGGCTTATGGAATAAAAGAAGATATTAACGAAGAAAACTTAATTCGACCCTTTCAAATCCTGGACTATCAGCTTTACCTCCCTTTAAACCGGGTGTTTGTTAAAGACGGTCTTCTTGTCATTGCCTATCAAATACATGGAATCAATATTTCTGATGAAAATAAAATCAAGATCAGATACACTTTCTTCAAAAATGGAAAAAAAGACATTGTGTTCACAAAAGACATTTCAGAATACCCAGAAAAGCCAGTTTTTATTGAAAAAGTTTCGCTCAGGGATTTCTCTCCAGCTCATTATATGCTTAGAGTGAGCTTTCTTAAGGACCAAACAGAAATAGTCTCCTCAAACGAAGAATTTGATATCAGTCATTCCCAATCTGTGCCCAGACCATGGTACTATACTCTGCGTCTTTCCAAAACCGATGATCCTGACTTCTCGTATGCCTTAGGTCTCCAATACTTCCATTCAGGAGATTTAGAAAAGGCTCTGCCTCTGATAAAAAAAGCCTATGAAATGAATGAAGACTCAGAGGAAATAGCTCTCAACCTGGCACGTGTTTACATATCCACACAAAACTACAGCCCTGTCGAATCAATACTCAACCCTTTTGTCAACAAGAATAGGCTTCCTGCCTACCAAACCTATTTTCTTTTAGCTTTATCCTTTAAGAATTCAGAGGAGTTTGAAAAGGCAGTCAACACCTATAAAAAAGCCCTATCCGAATATGGGGCCTCCCCTGAACTTTTAAATCCATTAGGAGACTGCCTGCTTCATCTCAAAAAGAAAAATGAAGCTCGTGAGGCATGGGAGAAGTCTCTGCAAATCAATCCAGACCAACCTGAAATCAGGAAAAGAATAAATTCAATAAAAAAAAGTTCTAAAAATCAAACTGTGAGCCGCTCAAAAGAATAGATGCAATCCAATTTTGAATATCCGATTATTATACATTCCATAATGAATGTAATTCCCATATCTTTCAAAAGTCGGGTTATTCGGATCCCTGTAATCCACGTACCCACCTGGATTGGAGGTCAAATAATAAGGACTCCCGCCTAAGGCATTGAGAACATCCATATGAGCTTGGACAGAAATTGTATCGGTCAGCTTGAATTTCTTCTGCAGTCTTAAATCAAGACTGGAAAGAGCTGGAGTCCTCCTTGAGCCTCTTTCTTCTGTGGCCACTGTATAGCTGACGCCAGGATCTAAATAACGGTCATTTATGGGAACATAAACGGTTACAGTTCTATTCCAAGGGATCCCTGACCGGTAATGATAATAACATCCCAGATCAAATCCATAGGGGAGGACCACAGATCCCTGAATTTTTATATTCAAAGGTCTATCATAATCCAGACGGCCTTCTGTATTAACCAGTGAATTAGGAGTATCGAAATAATATGAACTGGCACTCGTAGCTGCATTATAGCCTCCAATATTTCCCCAAGCTTTGCTCCAAACCAATGAAGCCAAAAGCTGCCATTTATTGGACATTCTTTTATTAAGGACCAGTTGAAGAGCGGTGTATTTACGGAATGCTGATTCAATATTGGTGTAATACCAATGACGATCACCGGGAGATTCTTCAAGCTCTACATAGCAGTAGGAATCCAAGTCATCTCCAGTACCAAAAATCCCATCCTCTCCTGGATCTGTGAATTCAAACTTTTCCCAATAGGGGCTGTCTGGGCTGTATCCTTTCCACGCTTGTTCTCCGCCTAATCCATAATCATTGACATTTTCCAGGATGTTTTTTTTATGTTTGTAAATAAAGTTAGCCATGACCGTAAGATCAGGATTTATTTCTCGCTCCAATCCCACACTGAATTCATCTGTCAAAGGGGATTTTGTATCCGGGTCCAGTCTGCTGTCTAAATCCACTGAATCTGGATCATCCGCTACATCAATGACTGTATACGTATCATCAATATCTGGTTCCTGATTAAAGTCATCATCATACCAATACCAAGAACTTAACTGAGGATAGATGGGGCTGACTCTGTTAAAGTAGCGAAAAGCCATTGATTCATGATACCTTGAATAAGTTCCTGAGAAGGAAGTCTTCCCATTGCCGAAAATATCAAACACAAATCCCAGCCTGGGAGAAAGAGTAAACCAACTCATGACACTGGTCGAACCCGTGCTATAGGCTTGGTACTGAAGATCCAGCCCTGGAAGCACTTCAAAAAGACCGTAGGGATCTGCGCTTTCCAGGCGATATTGTATAGGAAAAGAGGAATTACTAAAATCAACCCGGACTCCAAGGTTCAGGGTCAGGCGGTGAGCAATGGTAAGACTTTCCTGTAGAAAACCCCCTATGTGATGAGATTCGTTTTCTAAAACCGAGGATCCTTCAAATGAACCGCATGTA
>DASRVI010000417.1:0-2378 GCA_035655135.1 Acidobacteriota bacterium
GTTATCACTCAAGCCTATGACGGAAAGACCGCCTGGATGTTCAATCCACAAACAGGAGAGAATGAAGAACTGCCTGAACAAATGGCCACTGATTTCAAAAGAGATGCTCTTGGAAACGACTCTCTTCTTAATCCGGAAAAATATGGGATCTACTATACCTATGAAGACACTGAAACGATTGACGGAAAAGAACACCATATCCTTAAACAAAACTTTGCAGACGGATTTGAAGCCACTCTTTATATTGATGGAGAGACTTATTTAACCACAAAAAGCAAAGCCATGACTATTGATCAGACAGGGGTTGAGGTTTTAGTTGAAACCCTACATTCCGACTACAAAGAAGTAGAAGGAACCATGGTGGCTCACTCTCTTATTTCTTATAGAGATGGAGAAGAATTTATGGTGTCTACTATTTCAGAAGTGAAGTACAACACAGGATTGAAAGATTCTCTATTTAAAATGGATTGAGTTTTAAGTCTCTATTTCTGCCAACACCCGGTGAGCGAGTTTAAGAGCTCGAACTCCCTCGTCTCCGCTTACTTTTCTCTGTTTCCCATCTTCAACACATTTGAAAAAATTAATGAGCTCTTTTTTAAGCGGCTCCTCTTTTTTAATCTCTAAAGATTTAATGTCAGTCTGCCTTCCATTTAAAGGAAAAACTTTGATTTCCTGGTCAATATAATCTATGGAATAATAGGAGGTCGATTCAAATATCCTTAAATTTCTGACTTTACCTTGATGAACCCGGCTGGCAGTTAGAGTAGCCACACAACCTGATTTAAACTCCAGTCTGGCATTAGCGATATCAAATTTCTCAGACAGTACGTGAATACCCGAAGACCTTATGACTTCAACCGTATCATTAATCAAATCAAGAATAATATCTAAATCATGGATCATCAGATCTAACACCACATTGGTGTCTAGGGAACGGGCTGAAAAAGAACCTAGCCTTTGGACTTCTATAAATTTTGGTTCAGTGATCAAATCCTTCAGTTTCTCAACAGCCGGATTGAATCTTTCTAAATGTCCCACTTGAAGTATCAAGCCGTTTTTTTTGGCAAGATCTATCAGCTCTTCTCCTTGTTCAACTGTCTCGGTAATAGGCTTTTCCACCAGAACCGATTTGCCCTCAAGGAGCAGAGTTTTGGCTATGGAAAAATGCTCATTTGTGGTGGTGGCAACAATACCCACATCAATATCTTCAAGAATGTCTTTAAAATTTTCGTAATAAGGAACACGATGACGGTTACCAATGACCATAGCTTTATTCTTATCTAAATCAGCAACCGCTTTGAAATCTGCTTCCTCAAGATAAGAAAGAATCCGGGCATGCTGGGTTCCAAGATAACCGACTCCAATAATACCAACTCTTTTCTTCGCCATTTATGACATATCCTGATTTTCTATTTTTTAGCCTTATAGTTTAATTCCTTTGGACAAAATATTCAAATCCTTTTGATTGAAAATTTTTACTTCTTGGCAATAACAGAGATCCCATTTTGTTCTGCCAATTTCAAAGCTTTTGCTTTATCTATAAAAAGCACTTTTCCAGCCTTGATACACAGAGCTGAACATCCGGCTTTTTTCAGACTCTTGACTGTGGACAATCCAACAGCTGGTTGATCAATCCTTATATCTTGGGATGATCTGGCAACCTTAATCACAACACAACCTTTCCCAGCTAGAGAACCTCCCCTAGCGATAGTCTTGTCTGTCCCTTCCATACCCTCTACAGCGACAACGGCTTTATCTTTAATAACTATGGTCTGACCTATTTCAAGATCAGCCACTCTTTGAGCTATAGGCCATCCGTATTTGATCTCTTCTTTAATAACAGAAGGCACCCGATCCCTGGTTAAAACACCTGGTTTGCAGAATAGATCGGACAAAAACGAGGAAGAATCCACAACTTTGATTCCCTTTCTCTCAACATAATCAAAAACAGACCTTATAATGTCATCTGGACTCCTTGTTTTGGTTTTTTCTAAAAGAGAAGCCAAGGGTGAATCAGAGATTTGCTTTAAATAAATATTTTTTTGTTTGATTTTTCCTGCAAATACACATTCACTCAAATCTTTTTCTTTAAATATAGAGACGATGTTTAAAAAATCTTTAATCTCAAAGGGGATAAATATATCAGTCGAATCTTTGAGTTTTGGATTAAACTCGCCTTGAATCCCTGCTACAATAATAGAGTAACCTTCCTGTTTGGCTCTCTGGTATATATAGAAAGGAATTTCTCCAGAACCGGCAATAATTCCTAATTTTTTCTTTTTATTCACTTCTTTTCTTTAATATTCCCCGCTTGGATGAGCTGATGAAATCAAGAACTTCTTTTTTGTCTTCACAGGATTCTATTTCTTTTTTTATTC
>DASRVI010000418.1:0-4774 GCA_035655135.1 Acidobacteriota bacterium
AAGGGTATTTAATTTTCCATGAATGCGGATGATTGGGAAATTGCCGGATTTTAAATGGAGGTCAGAAGCATCGTGTTCTATGGCGATTTTTAAAAGCTCATCTATATTCATTTTGCCCCCCGCAAATTTTTATACTTATTATTACCTTTATTTGTATAAATATGTCAACCATTTATTTTTGTCTTCTCGTTCTCCATTAATATAAGCAAAAAATTCTTCCTGAAGCAATCTTGTTATAGGGCCTCTTTGACCGGTTCCGATTTTTATTTTATCTATAGAGCGGATGGGAGTTATCTCTGCAGCTGAGCCTGTGAAAAAGACCTCATCCGCAATATAAAGCATTTCCCGAGGGATGGAGTCTTCCTTCACCTCTATTCCTTGTTCTTCAGCAAGCTTGATGACTGAATTTCGTGTGATACCAGGAAGTATGGATGAAGAAAGAGGCGGAGTGTGCAGAACTCCGTCCATAACAGCAAAAATATTTTCCCCACTTCCTTCACTTATATGTCCATCATTAGTCAGAGCGATCCCTTCAACATATCCCTCTAAAACAGCTTCCATTTTAATAAGCTGTGAATTCATGTAATTCGCTCCAGATTTGGCAAGTGCTGGAAAGGTATCTGGAGCCATTCTTCTCCACGAGGAAACTCTGACATCCACTCCATTTTTCAAAGCTTCTTCTCCTAGATACTGTCCCCACTCCCAAACCATTATAGCGGTGACTATCGGATTGGATAATGGATCGACTCCCAGGGTTCCATAACCCCGGAACACGATGGGCCTTATATAACATTCTTTAAATTTATTTATTTCTATAATATCTATGACGGCTTGATTGAGTTCTTCTTGAGAGTAAGGAATTTCAATTCGGTACATCTTGCAAGAATTATAAAGTCTCTTGGTATGGGCATGGAGGCGGAATATAGCTGTGCCTTTAGGCGTTTTGTAGCACCGCAGTCCTTCAAATAAGGAACTTCCATAATGAATAACATGGGAAGCAATATGAATATTGGCCTCTTTCCAGGGTATAACTTCTCCATTCATCCAAATTTTACTTTTTTCATCAAATGGACTCATTTATAACTCCCGTTTAATAAAAAGATGTAATTTTTTAATGATTTTTATTTAAAAAGTAATACTATCTAAATTATTATTTTAAGTCAATTTTCCTCTCCACAATAAGGACATTTTTTTGATTTATATGGAAGAGGTCTTCGGCAGTTCCAACACAGATAATTTATTTTGGTTTCTCTGGCTTGAATCCTTTTTCTGATGTCGATAAGTTCTGATTTTTCGACATCTTTTCCTTTGAAGTGTTCCAGATCTTTTGAGATTTCTTCAGCGCTCTGGTATCTATTTTCTATTTTCGGGGAAAGACATTTCATTATAATGAGGTCGATTTCTTTAGGGATTCGGCTGTTTTTTATTCGAGGAGGGGTGATTTTTCCCTGTTTGGCTTTTTCGAGAATTTTAAAAGGATCCGGGTCAAATATAGGGGGTCTTCCAAGCAGCATTTCATAAAAAATACATCCTATTGAATAGATGTCAGATTGAAAAGTGGCCTTTCCTAAGAACTGCTCTGGAGCCATATAAGGAGGAGAACCGATTCGAGTGGAAGCATAAGGAAGCTTGTTTAACCAAGCGGATGTGCCAAAATCAGTTATTTTTATTTTATCTTCATCTTCTTGGATCATTATATTTGAGGGTCTGATATCCCGGTGGATTATTTTATTTTTATGAGCATGGGAAGACGCTTCTGCGATTTGGGTTATATACTCAATAGCTTTTTCATATTTAATTATTCTCTCTTTTTCGATTTTTTTTTCTAAAGTCTTTCCCTTAATATACTCCATCACCATATAAAATATTTTGCCTTCTTTTTCAGCAGATATCATGCGGACTATGTTGGGATGATTGAGAGCGGCTTGAAGTCTAGGTTCTTTGAGAAGCTTGAAAAGTTCGACGGATTGTTTATGAGGGACTTTAATGGCTACTCTGATATTGAGCCATGTGTCTTCAGCTAAAAACACAGCTCCGAATCCACCGCTTCCTAAAGAACGAATGATTTTATATTTTCCGACTTTTTGACCCTGTATAAACATAACTAAACTATTTATAAAAAAATGTGCGATACAATGGATACACAAGCAATGGCAGCTGTTTCAGCCCTTAATATGTTTGATCCTAGACTAACCGCCTTGTAACCATGTTGCACTATATCTTGTTTTTCTTTCTCTGTCCAGCCTCCTTCAGGACCTAATAGAATAATCACAGATTGAGGAGGTTTATATTTACTATCTTGTGAAATAAAAATAAAGTCTTTTAAATATATTCCTCCTTTTTCATCTAAAAATAATTTTATATCACCATTTTTTTTGTCTATAAAATTATTTAAGGAGACTGGTTTTTCTACTTTTGGTGGAGTTGGTCTTCTGCACTGTTTTGAAGCCTCTAATACGATTCTGTTCCATCTATTCAACTTTTTTTCTAGTTTATCTGAAATGTTTATCACAGATCTCTTTGTGATCAATGGAGAAAAGGAAAATATACCTAATTCTGTAGATTTCTGCAGCATAAGTTCAAGTGCTTTGGTTTTTATTAAGGAAGGGGCTAAAATGATCTTTACATTGGATTCTTTCCTTTGAGTTTTTTCCAATATAAGGAGATGAGTTTTTGATTTTTCTATTTTTTCAATTCGGGCTAAAAAATTCTCACCTTTTCTTGTAAAAAGAAAGACTTTGTCTCCTTTCTTTTTTCTGACCACTCTAGTGAGATGATGATGTTCATCACCAGTAAGTACCGCATATGGGATTTTTATTTGTTCTTTTTGAATGTAAAAACGATCCGAAGTCAATCTAGCCTCATAAATAATCCAGGCTGTGTCTAATGAAATATGCTTTTTATTTTATTTATGACATTATTATCCACAGAATCAAGTGTTTCTCCTGTAGATTCTGCAAACTCTTTTAAAATTTCTTTTTGTTTTTTGCCCAGTTTTTTAGGAGTTTCCACTTTAACTTTAACCAGAAGGTCTCCTTTTCGATGATTGTTTAGACTTTGAATCCCTTTCCCCTTTAGTTTCAGTATCTTTCCGGACTGAATTCCGCTGGGGATATCTAAGACTTCATCTCCCTCTAATGAGGGTATCTTGACCTTGGTTCCAAGGGCTGCTTTTGGAAAAGAAATATTTATTTCACACAGAAGATCAGGGCCTTCTCTTTGAAAATATTTATGTTTTTTAATTCGAATAAGAACATAGAGATCCCCTCTGGACGCCCCCTGTTCCCCTGCTTCTCCTTCTCCTCTAATTCTCAGTTTCATTCCATCTTCAACCCCAGCGGGAATTTTAAAACTGACTTTTTTCTTTTTCTTTATCTTCCCGGTTCCTCCACATTCTTCACAAGGATCTGTGATAATGGTACCGCTTCCTCTACATTGAGGGCACGTCTGGATTAATGAGAAGAATCCCTGTTGACGCCTCACTTTTCCTCTTCCCTGGCACATGGGGCATTCTTTTTTTTGGGATCCTGGTTTTGTTTTAGAACCCTGACAAGTGGGACAGGTTTCTGACCGGCTGATTTGAATTTCTCTCTCCACACCTGATGCTGCTTCTTCCAGATTAATCTTTACTTCTACAGCCAGGTCTCTACCCTTTTTTGGATATCTTCGGCTGGTTCTAGAGCCACCAAAAATATCTCCAAAACCAAAATTGAAAAAATTGCCCAGAATATCCTCAAAATCTTGAAATATGGAAGAATCAAAACCAGAAAAACCGCTGAATCCTTCTCCTCTCAATCCTTGATGCCCATATCTATCATAAATAGACCTTTTCTCAGAATCCATGAGCACACTATAGGCTTCAGCCGCTTCTTTGAAGTTTTCTTCAGCTTTTTCATCTCCGGGATTTTTATCCGGATGATACTGAAGAGCTTTTTTTCTGTAAGCTCTTTTTATTTCCTCACAGGTGCAGTTTCTGGATACTCCCAGCACTTCATAGTAGTCACGTTTTGCCATTTTCAATTTCCTCTAAACCGATGTTCTCCTGTTCTTTTTTTGTTCTTTTGATGATCTTGTTCATTTCTTCTGTAGAGAGTCCAGAGGAAGGCTTCACCTCAATTCTCTGTTCTCTCCCAGTAGTCATGTCTTTTGCCGATACCTGGACAATACCGTCTGCGTTTATTTCAAATGTCACATCTATTTGAGGAACTCCAGCTGGAGCTAAGCCAATTCCTAAAAGATTGAACACAGCGAGTGAGACATTTTCTTCAGCGTTTTCATTTTCACCTTGAAGCACATGGATTTTCACTCTTCTTTGATTGTCTTCCACTGTGGTGAACGACATGGTTTTTTTAGTAGGAATAGTGGTGTTTTTTTCTATAATCTTGGTGTATTTTTTGTTTTCCGTTTCAATACCCAATGAAAGAGGTGTGACATCAAGAAGCAGAATCAAATCTTTCATCTTTCTCTGAATGATCCCCGATTGGATGGCTGCTCCCATGGCAACAATTTCCTCTGGATTAATATGTTCTATGGGCTGTTTTTGAAAGTATTCAGTGATCATCCTCTTTAATAGAGGCATTCTTGTCTGACCTCCGACAAGCAGTATTTCATCTATATCTCCTGGCTTTAAATGGCTGCTTTCCAAAGCTTCATCTATATAAGGAAAAGTCTTTTCGACATAATCTTTAGTCATTTCTTCTAATTGACTTCTAGTGATTGTCTTTTTTATGTGCTTAGAGCCAGATTTGTGTGAAAAAATAAAAGGAAGATTTAT
>DASRVI010000419.1:0-5590 GCA_035655135.1 Acidobacteriota bacterium
AGGAGGTCATTGCGAAGCTTCGGAGAAGCTGCGGCAATCTCAATGTCATGGGTATTACTTTGGGATTGCTCGTTTCACTCGCAACAACATTTGAGTTATGAAAAAGGTCATTGGATTGCTTCATCACTTCGTTCTTCGCAATAACCCGCAACCTCAGCTTGTGAATTTCCCAGGATCAAATTCATGCACTCAGAAGGCTAAATCTATCATGTCGCTGCAGCCATACCTGATTTTCATTAAACGTGCGTTGTCAATGTATTGAATATCTAACCTTGGTTATATATTGATCTGTACTGAAATATCATTTTTTATTGAAAAAGGTTTTGAGGTTGTGGGCGGCTTTTTCCCCTATCAGTTTGATGATTTCATTATTGGGAGCCTGAGTCATATCTTTAATACTTCCATATTTTTCAAGAAGTGCTGATTTGCGTTTGGGCCCTATACCAGGAATTTTATCTAGATAAGATTCAAAACTTTTATCCCTGCGGAGCTTCCGATGAAAACTGATGGCAAAGCGGTGTGCCTCATCCCGAAGGTATAGAAGTAGTTTTACTGCCGGAGATGTTTTATCTAATTTGACTCCATCTCTTGTGTGTCCTGTGAATACAACTTCTTCTCTTTTTGCAATTGAGATCACAGGAATCTTAGAAAGATGGAGTTCAGTAAGAACATTTTTGGCTGCGTTAAGTTGACCTTTGCCTCCATCTATAATAATTAGATCAGGGAGATTAAGTTTATATTCAACCAATTTTTTGTATCTTCTGTAAACCACTTCCTGGATGCTGTGGACATCATCAGGGCCTTCAACAGTCCTTATTTTATATTTTCTATATTCTTTTTTTAAAGGTTTGGAGTCTCTAAACACCACCACAGAGCCCACAGATTCTTTCCCTCCGGTATTGGAAATGTCAATTGCCTCTATGATATTGGGAAGTGATTTTAGATTAAAAATTCTTTGCAGTTCCTTTAAAGGATTGGATTTGATTGTTTCTTTAAGAAGATTCATTTCTGCATTTCGGTTAGCTAATTCCACAATTTTTTTATTATTGCCTCTTTGTGGAACCTGTAATTTTATGGTTTTATTTCTTTGTTGACTTAGTCTTGAGGAGAGTCTATCTGCTCTCAGTGGTTCAAAAGGAAGAAGGATCTTTTCAGGCAGGTCAGTTTTGTTTGAGTAATAGTCAATTAATTGGTTATAAAGAATTTTTTTATCAGATATTTTCTTTGGATGAGTCATCCAGGTTGAAGATTCGATGACTTGACCTTTCCGCATGCAGAAGACATATATAGCAACTGTGTGTTTTTTTCTAAAGAATCCAAAGATATCTTTATCCTCTTCCTTAACTGAAATAATCTTTGGCTTAAGGTTAATCTGGTCGATTGAATAAATGAGATCTCTTAATCCTTTTGCTTTTTCAAAATCACGTTTTTCTGACGCATCGTTCATTCTTTTTTTTAATTTGTTTTTAAGTTTTTCTGTTTTTCCTTCCAAAAAAAGAAGAGCGCTATTTACATTTTCATTATATTCAGATTCATCGATATAACCCACACAAGGAGCGGAACATTGATTTATGTCATAATCCAAACAGGGTCTCTTCCTTTTCCCAGGTATATTTTCTTTACAGCTTCTTATGCCAAATTGTTTGTTTAAAATCAGTATAGCTTTACGGGCTGCTGAGGCAGGGGTGAAAGGACCGAAATATCTTGCTTTATCTGGTTTGGTTCTCCGGCAGAGATAGACCGTGGGGTATTTATCCTGGATCGTTACCTTAATGTAAGGATAACTTTTATCATCTTTCAATCTTAAATTGAATTTTGGTTGGTACTGCCGGATAAAGTTGTTTTCAAGTAAAAAAGCTTCTCGCTCGGAGTCAGTAATGATAAAGTCGATTTTATCTGTTTCATTTAAAATACTGTTGATCCTTGGATCAGATTGAGAGGAGAAGTATGATTTCACCCGTTCTTTGATGGAACGGGCTTTGCCTATATATATAGTTCTGTTGTTCTGATCTTTGAACAGATAGATCCCTGGTTTTAAAGGAAGTTTATGAGCCGATCTTTTGAGCTTTTGTATTTTTTTGTCCGGCATTTTACACATTCCTGACTTCAAATTTTTGAAGTTCATACAATTGATCACGATATTTAGCTGCTTTTTCAAATTCAAGTTTTTCAGCCGCTGTGTTCATCATTTTTTCTAATTTTTCTATTTTTTTGTCGATCTCTTTTTGAGACATATACTCTATCTTTTCTTCAGATATCTCTGGATATTGAAAGTAGTCTCTTTCATAAACACTGCCCAGTATATCATCGATGTTTTTCCTTATAGATTTAGGAGTGATTTTGTTCTTTTTATTGTACTCTTTTTGGATTTGCCGCCTTCGATTTGTTTCATTGATGGCGTATCGAAGTGCCTCTGTTATGGTGTCCGCATAAAGGATTGCTTTTCCCGAAACATTTCTGGCTGCTCTTCCAAAAGTCTGGATTAAGGAAGTCGAGGAGCGCAGAAAACCTTCTTTGTCAGCGTCTAAGATAGCGACCAGAGAGACTTCTGGAAGGTCTAACCCCTCTCTCAGAAGATTTATACCAACTAAAACATCAAATTTTCCTTTACGCAAATCCCTTAGAATCTTTACTCTTTCTAGAGTATCAATGTCGGAGTGTAAGTAACGGACTTTTATACCTAAATCATGGTAATATCTGGAAAGGTCTTCAGCCATTTTTTTTGTTAAGGTGGTTATGAGAACCCGTTCATTCTTTTCCGAACGAGACTTTATTTCACTCATAAGGTCATCAATTTGCCCTTTGACTGGTCTGACTTCTACTTCAGGATCAATCAATCCTGTGGGTCTTATGATCTGTTCTATATAGGAATGGTTTGTTTGTTCTGTTTCGTAAGGACCAGGTGTGGCTGAGACATAGACACACTGGGAAACCTTGGTTTCGAATTCTTCAAAATTTAATGGTCGGTTATCAAGGGCCGAAGGGAGCCTGAATCCATGTTCAATAAGGGTTTGTTTCCTGGACCTGTCTCCATAATACATGCCTCTTATTTGAGGTATGGTGACATGGGATTCATCTATGATTGTGATAAAATCTGAGGGAAAGTAATCCAGAAGAGTATAAGGTGGTTCCCCTGGTTTTCTTTGGCTCAGATAAAGTGAGTAATTTTCAATTCCTGGACACCATCCAAATTCGGACAGCATTTCAAGATCAAATAAAGTTCTTTCTTCTATCCGGTTGGCCTCTAAAAGATTTCCCTTTTTCTTAAAAAAATCAACTTGTTTTTTTAACTCTTTTTCTATCTCTTGAACGGCATATTCGAGGATGTGATCAGGAGTGGAGAAATGGGATTTTGGATATATCAACAGTCTATTGAAAGAATCAAAAGTAGTTCCCCGGAGTGGATCCACCAACAGAATTTTTTCTATGGTGTGTTGACGGAGTTTAATCCGATAAGCGTAATCTTCATAAGTCGGAAAAAGATCGACAATGTCGCCCCTCACTCTGAATGTTCCGCGCTTAAATTCATGTTCATCTCTCTCATAGTGAACGCTGACAAACTTTCTTAACAGTTCCTTTCGTGTGATGGTCTGTCCTATTTGGAGGGGAAAACTCATTGAATGATATGTTTTGGGAGAACCAATCCCATATATGCATGAAACAGAAGCAACTACAATCACGTCCCTTCTCTGAAAAAGAGAATTTGTGGCGTGCATTCGAAGCCTGTCTATTTCTTCATTGACAGTGGCTTCTTTGGCAATATAGACATTAGAACTAGGAATATAAGCTTCAGGCTGATAATAATCATAATAGCTGACAAAGTATTCCACAGCGTTGTTAGGAAAGAAGTTTTTAAACTCCTGATATAACTGGGCAGCGAGGGTTTTATTATGGGATATAACCAGAACAGGTCTTTCTGCTTTTTCTATCATATTAGCAATGGTGAATGTCTTTCCTGAGCCTGTGACTCCCATAAGGACTTGATGATTGATGTTATCATTTAATCCTTTACAAAGACTTTTTATGGCTTGAGGTTGATCTCCCTTAGGAGGATATTCTGATTTCAGATTAAACTTTCTCATAATATAAATTATACCAATAATCCTTGCTTTTTAGTAAGAACCACAAATATCAGGAGGAAATAATTTTATATTGATTGAAATTTTATTGACATTACATTAAAATCACTCTTATAATCTCTAAAAGAAAGGAGGAAAGATGAAAAAATTCATAGGGTTAGTAGGAATTTGTGTGGTTTTACTCTGGATTTGTTCATGTGAACCAACAACAAGAGTCACCACCACAGGAGGGCCTTCCATAGATGAAGCTCAAGCTGAAGATTATAACGGTCCCAAGGCAAGACTTGCTGTAGGTGAATTTCAGGATAAGACTGCCAGAGGAGGCGGGTCCACAGGTTGGCTAAATATGTTTGGAATGGGTTGGGCTCAAATAGGAGAGGGAATGAGAGATATGCTGACCACAGCTCTTTTCAATACCAATCGCTATATTGTCCTTGAGAGAGAGCAGTTAGATACTGTTCTTGCTGAGCAGGACTTAGGAGCATCTGGGAGAGTGAAAAAAGAGACAGCAGCTAAGATCGGAGAAATTTACGGAGCAGATCTGATTATCACTGCTGCTGTGACTGAATTTCAAGGAACCAAGAGCGGCATTGGTGGAGGCACTAGGGTTCTTGGTGTCAACGTGGGAGGCGGAATGAAAAAGGCTCATGTGGCTATTGATATTCGTATTATTGATGCCAATACATCACAAATAGTGGCTGCCACAAGCGTGGAAGGTGATGCCAAAAGCTTGGGATTAGGGGGAGCGACACGAGTAGGGAGTCTTCCTATTGCTTTAGGAGGATTCAGCAACACACCGGTTGAAAAAGCAATAAGGGCTTGTATCCAATCAGCCATAGACTATATAGTCACAAAAACTCCTCAGACCTATTACAGATATGATAAGTAAAGCGATCAGAGGCGGAAGATTTCAAAAAAGAGATAAGATAACATAAGAAAAAATTAATAAGTCTGCTGGATGGAAGTCAGCATTTTAATGCTGCCTTTGAATTTAGCTCCGTCCATTATGGAGATCCGGTATGCAGCGATATCTCCTGTCATCTTTCCTTCTTTTGTGATAAGAACTTTACCCGAGGCGTGTATATTCCCTTCCAGATTTCCTTTTATGGTGACGTTTTTTGCCCTGATTTCCGCTTTAACATGGCTTCCTGAAGCAACAAGAACAGAATTATTTTCAAGAATAATTTTGCCCCGGAGATTTCCTTTTATGATTAGATCTTCATTTCCCTTGATTTCCCCATCAAAACTTAACGCAGGACCAAGGGTAGAATTATGTGGATCAGATGATTTTATTGTTTCTAAGGGAGGATTGCTCTCCTTTTTTAACATGTTTTTTCTCCTGAGCAAATAAGATCGAATGATGATTATAAAGGGGGGATTTTTATATGTCAATCAGGTTATATTTTTTTTCAAAATGGTTTAACTTTTTATGGTAAAAAAGTATAATCTTTAAACAAGCGGACATAGCTCAGTAGGTAGAGCACGAGCTTCCCAAGCTCGGGGTCGCGGGT
>DASRVI010000420.1:0-2163 GCA_035655135.1 Acidobacteriota bacterium
TAGTTTCTATGGTCATTTTCATTTTGGCATAGGCGGTTTGGGTGGACATCAGATCATCCACTTTTTGGATGATATCTTCTCCGGTCAAATCCTGAAGAGGTATAGAGAATGGGGTGATTAAAGGTGCCGCGGTTAAAAAAATGATGGTGATGAAGGCAGCTCTTCTTTGAGGGTCTTTCTTTGCTTTTTCTATCATTTTGTTCTCCTCATGTTTTCTTTCATTTCTATTATTTAAGACGAAATTCATTGAATAAATGTTTCCTATGTAAACCATTTTATTAACTAACTGTTCAGTTAAATAAACATTAAAAAAAAATCATTTTTTTGGCTTCTCCAAAAACTCTTCTAAGAGATACCTTATATAAGTCTTTTTCAGAATCTCGATGAATTCTTTTTGATCCTTGTTTTTATCGGTCTTATAATAACAAGCCCATTCATCTTTGAGCAGATTGAAGAAGGCTATGGGGATGAAGCCGAAATAGAAGGCAGCCCTGACTAATTGATCTTTTTTTTTGATGGAAATTCCTATATCCTGAGCCATGGCCAATCCATCTTTTAATCCCATGTCCAGGAGCTGAAAAAGAGGCCACTGCTTCTTTTCTGATTTAAGCTCTTCAGTGATGATGATTCTTAGCACATCCTCATTTCCTTTAAACAGATTAAATATTCCTTCTGCGAAAGATTCAATCAATTCTTTTGGCCCGACCTGTTTTTTGGGCTCCTTTTTTCTCTGCCTTTCCACAAGAGATCCTTTCCTGTCTAAGGATTCTTCAAGAAACTGCTTCATGATCTCTTCCAGAATCTCTTCTTTACTCTTGAAATAATAATAGATAAGAGCTTTATTCACTTTGGCTTTTTGAGCGATCTCATCCACCCGGGCTCCGTCAAATCCCTTTCTGGCAAATACTTTTTTGGCGACTCTAAGAATTTTCTCCCGGGTCTGAGTTTGACTCTTTTTTTTCTTTTTCATTTTTTGCTCTTTGTTTTATTCCGATTTAACTAACTATTTAGTTAATAATGATTTTTTAAGGATTTGTCAAGTCTTTTTTTGAAAAAAATTAAGAATTCCTTCTTTGGCCTTTTTTTTATTTGGATAAAAATTCGGAAATGAATAAACCGGACCCTATTTGTTATCTGGATAAAAATCGGGGAATGAATAAACCGGACCCTATTTATTTAAAATAAATAAACAAGTACGGGGAGGGATCTGTTATTTCACTTCTTTTTTATTGGGGAATGGGTTTTTGGCCATTAAGGGACGGTTGGTCCAGTCCCCTCCTGTAAAATACAGGACATGGGGCATCAGTTCTGATTTCAGCTCCGCCATGACTTTGGGGCTGAATCTTTTTAAAGAGATCCCCTCTTTGTAGGCCTCATTGTACAAATCCTCATACCTGTCCGCAAACCGGATCTCTTTCAATTCCATATTGAAATCAAACTCAAAATAAATACCTGATTTTGTTTCTGCTGAAATGATTTTATCATCGATTAAATGGATTCTCACTATGTTGCCGCGCATATATTCATTTTTATCCACTATGGTTTTCGGAAATAAAAGATAATGCTCCTCCACTCCCTGCTGGAGGTCCGGGAATTTGTAATACCCGGTCTGGGGGGACCCGCCGCTTGTGAAATCATGAACTAAAACCGCCAGGAATCCTTTATCATACTCATTGTTACAGCCAGCTAATATGATTTCTTTTTTCCCGTCATCATCCAGGTCATAGAAAGAAAAATCATAAATTCTCCCTGAATTCCAATACTCTCTCAGGAGTTCTCCCTTGTTATTAAGAACAGCAAACTGGGTGGGAAACATGTCCCGATGATAAGAAACAACTATAATTTCAGAAGCTTTGTCCTCTTGAAGGTCTGCAACAGTAAATCCTCTTAATCCGTATTTAGCTGAATAATTCTTTTCACCAAAAATCATTTCTCTTCCAGGTTCAAAAATCCATCTTTTTTTTCCTTTGCTGCTGAAACAAAAAAGTTTGCTTTTACTAAAACTGGTATCAATAGGTATTTGAGCAAATAAGACCTCTTTACGGAGATCATGATCAATGTTTTTAATTACAATAAGAGGTAAATCAATTGTTAATCCTGCATCGGCAAGCCTTCTTACTTGAAAATGATTACGGTAAAACTCTTCATCCTGTAAGCCTCTGA
>DASRVI010000421.1:0-5473 GCA_035655135.1 Acidobacteriota bacterium
TTTGTACATGTCATTTAGGGAAAGCTCAAAAGCTCCGCGTCCAGTGTATACAGCGGCTGCTTCTGGGCCTGATTGTTGTTTTATTTGATTTAGGTTTTTGGTGATTATTTCATAGGCTTGGTTCCAGCTTATGTTTTCAAATTCATAGCTGCCTTTGGGTCCTTTTCTTTTCAAGGGGGAATGGATTCTGTGTTTGGAATAGACGATTTCAGAGGCGTGTTCTCCTCTTCGGCACAGCATTCCTAAGCGGTGGTCTTTATCAGCCTTTATGTCTACAAGTCTTCCGTTTTTGAGTCCCACCTCCACCCAACAGCCAGCCGGACAAATCCCGCAGATTCCCTTTTTCCATTTTAAATCCGGCATCACACCCTCAATATTATCATTTTTTTATTTTGAATCTGTATGAATGCTGAAATCAGTGGGCATTTGAGCATTAAAGTGTTAAAGGGAATAGAGTCCCCAATAAAGTCTACAATATAATTGTATTTCTCTCAATAGATATATTAATGCGATATCAGGAATATTAACTAATATATATTGACTTGAATCAAAAGCTTTGATATAAAAAAGCTGGTAGGGAAATAAGTATATTTTTATATTTTATAAAATAAGCCCGAAATGTCATGATCGGACAAAAAGTCTCCCATTACAAAATCCTGGATGAGCTGGGTTCCGGGGGAATGGGTGTGGTGTACAAAGCTCATGATACCAAACTCAACCGAACAGTGGCTTTAAAGTTTATCCTCCCCAAAATTATCAAAAAAAGGGAAAATGTAAAAAAGTTTATTCGCGAAGCCCAAGCAGCCGCATCTCTCAGCCATCCCAATATTTGTACTGTGTATGAAATAGGTGAACAGGATGAGAACACCTTCATGGCTATGGAATATATTGAAGGCCCTAGTTTGAGAGAATTAGCAAAAAAGGGGCCGTTAGAACTTGATAAAGCCTTAGATTTTGCGGTTCAAATAACTGAGGGCCTACAAGAAGCTCATGAAAGGGGAATTATTCACAGGGATATAAAAAGTTCAAATATTATCGTGAACAGAAAAAATCAAGTTAAGATTATGGACTTTGGTTTGGCTAAGATAAAAGGAGATCCAGAATTATCAGAAACAAAAGCCATAAAAGGGACGGTCTCATACATGTCGCCGGAGCAGGCAACAGGAGGAGATATCGATCACCGCACAGATATCTGGTCTTTAGGTGTGGTGTTGTATGAGATGTTTTCAGGAATTCTCCCCTTTGAAAGCACTCAAGAACAATTGGTTTTGTATTCTATCCTCAACCAATCCCCTGTCCCTTTAAGGGAACAAAAAAAAGATATCCCCATAGAACTGGAAAGAATAGTAAAGAAATGCCTTAAGAAAAATCCTAACCAGCGGTATCAGGATATAGGTCAATTGAAAGAAGATCTAATGAGTTTAAAGCAGAAAATAAAAGGAGGAACCATTTCCTATAAAAAAGGGACTGTGATCAGAAGTCAAAGTCAGCGTGTTAAAACATTTATAGCGCTGTCAGTCCTTGTGATGGCCGCTGTTGTCTTAGTGGGCGGTTATTTTGTTTTTGATTGGTTTGAATCCCCGGTTAAATTAAAAAAATCTATTGCTGTGATGCCTTTTGAAGGCGTAGTTCCAGAAAGAGATGATGAATCATTGTGTTTTACATTGACCAAAGGGGTGATCGACCGGCTTCAAGAGTCGTGTCCGGAACTGAGGGTGGTCCCTTTTCCTTCTGTGGAAAGATATAAGGGTCCCATTGGTAATATCGATAAGATCGGGCATGACTTGAAAGTTCAACATATTCTGTACTCTAAAGTTCTGCAAGAGGCTGAAAAAGTCAGAATTTTTTCAGATCTCATTTCAGTTAAGGAGCTAAGAACGGTCAAAAATTATATCCATGAATCTGAACTTGAAGATTATTCTGTGATCGAGGATCAGATATCCAAAAGCGTGGTGAATGAGCTGGGTCTTTACTTTATGGAAAGGGGGCTTATTAAATCCAGAAAAAGAGAAAGCGAGAAAATTGAAGCTGCTTTGCTTTATCAAGAAGGAATGAAGGCCCTGGAACAAAAAAGTCAGTTTAAAAGTTTTAATGAGTGGTTCTCAGAAGCCATGAATAAGTTTGATCAGGCTCTGGATATTGATCCCAATTTCGCATTGGCTTACTGGGGTAAAGGAGCGGTTTATGAAGCCTCGTATGTGGAAAACAATCAGAAAGAAGACTTAATGCAAATGATGAATTTCTTTAAAAAAGCACATGATTTGAGTCCCGATTTAGCAGAAGCCAATATTTCAATGGGATGGGCGAATTTTTACCAGGGGGATTTAAACAAGGCTTATAAGAGTTTTAAGAAAGCCTTGGAAATAAGCCCTCATAATTCTTTGGTGATTACAGATGTTGGTTCATTTCTCTACAGTATTGGTTTGTACCGACCCGCTATAAAACTTTTATCCAGAGCCATTCGGATTGAGCCGTCTTATTTGAGAGCCTACTTCCTCAAATCTTCATGTCACTGGTACCTGGGGGAGTTCGAAGAAGGATTAAAAACAATTGAAAAGAGATATGCAATAGAAAAAGAAAATTTTTACATCCACTTGTTATACGCTAGATTTCTTATCATGTTGGATCAATTCACTCAGGCAGAAAAAGAACTCAATGAGGTTTTGAAAATGAATCCAAATTTTGACAAATCTTCTTTAGACCTTTATCGAGCTCTTTTATGGACTAAAAAAGAACAAAAAGACCGAGCTTTAGAACTTATAAAAAATATAGATGATCAACACCTTCTCACAATCACCTGCGTTTATTCCCTTTTGGGAAAGAAAGACGAAGCTATTGATAACATTCTATTTGGAATAGAGAATGGATTTAAAATGGAACAGGCTTATTTGTACTCTTTTCCCATCCTCAGCAACAATCCCTGTTATGATAATCTAAGAGATGATCCTCGGTTTATTGAAATCTTGGAACAACAAAAAAAAGAATACAATAAAAATATGAAAAAATACGGCGATTTGGGAAAAAAACTGTCATTTTCCCCAAGAAATTAGGGAAAGTGAAGGATTTATAGATATTTTGGAAAGTAAAAAAGGAGGGCATTATGAGATTAAAAAGTATGTTTGTTTTTTCTTTACTTGTTTTCTTCCTATTTGCATTGACAGTATGTGGGACTAAAGAAGAGATGGTAGCTGAGGAGGAAGCTCCAGTCGTGGAAGCTCCAGCAAAGGAAGAAGCAGAAATGACAAAGGAAGAGTTATTGATGGCAAAGATGATTTTCAGCAAAGAAGCAGAGAAATACATTGATGAAGAAATGAAAAAAGAAAAATGGGAAATAAGGCCCCAAGAAAAACTAGCCGCTTGTCTCAATAAATTGAAAGCTGATCTAGAGAAAGACACGGGTAAAGCTGGTGAAATTCTCAAGCAGTTGGGAGCTCAAATGGAAGATGACAGTGAGGTAATGACCAGTATTTCAGGAGAAGAGATTTCAAAATTTTTCAAAGAGTACGGTGATAGAAATCTGGTTTTTGAAATTCAGCATGTTTTTGTGAATAAAATTTCTGAGAAAAAATATGCCATGGAAGTAACAGATGAAAATGAAATTGACATGAAAGCTTATGTCATATTCAGACTTCACCTGATTCAAAAAGAGGGGGTTACAAATGATACCTTTGATGGATTTTTTGCCTGCCCCCACAGGAATGTTTGTTCATGGTTTGAATATTAATAATTGAGAATATTCTGTTTAAGCTTTTTGAGTATGTCTTTGGCTTTTGAGCTATCTTTTCCCAGGTAAATAAAGACATAGTTCTGGAAAAGAGATATAAAAATAGAGTTACCCTTATTATCCTGAAGAAAAACTCCTTCAGCCAATTTCTCAAATCCATGGAACTGCTGGTTCCTTTTCAACTGGTTCCAGGCGTTCTCAAACCAATGCTGAGCTATTCTTTGGCTGTTGTATTCAAGTAAAAAGAGAATGTGGTCTGAAAAATAACTAACGGCTCCTTTTTTGACTCCAAAAATATTCTCTGTATCGAATTCATATTGGTTGTAGAGCGCTAAATTTCCTTCCAAATAGACCCGGCGAATACTTTCAGGAGATTGATTTTTTAAAAAATTAATTAGAGGGGGATAATCTCTGTCCCTTTCAGGAAGATTTGATTCAATTTTTTTGGCAAATTCCAAGAGAGCCTGTTGGGTGGCTGGGGAGGTGTCAAATCCGATGAGGGTGACCACAAACTCTCCTTTCCAAAAATTAAGATAATAATCTTCAAGAAGAGCATCCATTCCAATATCCTTTTCCTTTCCTTTACTCCCTGTTTTGAAAGAAAAAACACCGTAGGCACTCAAAGGATCTTCCATCTCATATATTTCAATGTTTAAAGAGAGTCCGTTTGTATGTTCGTATGATTGAATCACCGCTCTTTTAAATCCATATTCATGGTAGATCTCAGCTCCGCCGTTTATGAGATGAAAAAGGTCATCTCCCTCAGCAGTCTGAGGATCTCCGATAGGGTTCCACATTTTGAGCTCATTTTTATCTGGCAGATATCTCAGGATTCCCTTTGTGGATTGAGGTTGATTGGAACAGGGCCAGAGAAAAAATGGGATTAGAAAGAAAATCGCAGTGTGAAACAGAAACTTTTTCATTTTCTTGTTGATTTCAAACAAATCAGTTTCAGGAGACAGTTTAAACAGAAACTTCTTTTATTTTGACTTGGTTTAAATCAATTTCGCCCAGACCATGATTGAAAGCTTTGGTGATCTGAAGGATGTCTTTGCCTTCCAGTCCCCATAAAGAGCAGCAGTAGCTGTCCACCGCCACTCTATCAGTTCCAGCTATCACTTTTTTTGGCTTTATGATTTCGCCAGGACCAAAAGGCCCGTTGGTGGTGATGAATTCTGTGGCATCCACTATACAGAGATCAGGCTGGATTATGGTATTCAGATCAGCGATGCACTGCTCCAAATGGTCGATGGCATTGATATCTGTCTGCCATCCTTTTTTGTGGAAAGAGCGGTTTGTCTTTGGGGAACTCAGTCCCATCAGATTTTTCATGGTCCCAGTGAATTTATTGCCGGCATGATCTTTGGTGATGGGCATATCAATGAACACATCATAGTTAAAAAATTCGTTCATGATTTGAGCCTCAGTCAGGATTTTTCCTTTGGGAACGGGAACAGTCCTAAATTGAGAATCATCGCTTTTATCAACAATGATAAGGTTGGCTCCTTCATCCTCCACTACCTTTTTTAAACCAGTGGCTTCCCAATTCTGATCCGGAAGCTGACTGATGCAGGTTATGCTTGCCGCTCCTGATTGTTGGCACATTTGAATGGCTGCTCTGAGAATATCGGGTTTAGTGAAGGCTCCCGGATTGTTTCTCTGGGGATTGGCTAAAATCGCTATCTTTGAACCTTTGGGAACAAACACTTCCATGCCTCCTAAGTTTTCCACAGCTCTCATGGTGTTGGC
>DASRVI010000422.1:0-9255 GCA_035655135.1 Acidobacteriota bacterium
AGTCTTAATCTGACCAGCAGAGGACTGCAAGAGAGTTTTTCTTTAATCGAAGAAGACACCATAAAAACCTTTGTGGAAGAAAATGTGGATAATGTTATCAACATTCACCAAGAAATTGGATACCTCACTTCTCACTCCACCCTCAATCTGTCGTATTCTCTTCCTCCTCAGTTTCAAGGAATGCAGCAGCAACAGGGTTCTCTAAATAATTTCAACTCTTTACTGAGTGAGAATTACACCGTCAATAGAATCGATTTAAAAAATGATGATATTTCTGAAAGCATTGACACTCTGATCATTGCAGGACCAAGAGAAGAATTTTCAGACTGGGAACTTTTTCAGATTGACCAATTTCTCATGAAGGGCAAATCTTTAGCCTTGTTTATTGACTCTTTTGAGGAAGCTCAACAGGGTCAGAATCAGATGTATGGAATGAGACAGCCTGTGTATATGCCCATCAATACCCGGCTGGGAAATCTATTGGATCATTATGGTCTTAAAGTCAATAAGTCTTATGTTCTTGATAAAAAATGCTATGTGAGTCGAGACCAGAGAATG
Organism: Acidobacteriota bacterium; assembly: GCA_035655135.1. Classification (GTDB taxonomy): domain Bacteria; phylum Acidobacteriota; class Aminicenantia; order Aminicenantales; family Aminicenantaceae; genus WJMT01. The sequence goes on from DASRVI010000422.1 coordinate 559, forward strand.
GGAGAAACTCCTATCTATTTTGCTCCAGTCATTAAGAATGAAAACATCAATCATAAATTTGATTTTTTAAAGAACATAAAAGAAATCATCATGATACAAATTTCCCCTTTATCGTCTGATCCCAATAAGATTAAAGATAGTGACATTGCATTGCACACATTGATTTCAAGCTCTAAACAGTCATGGACCATGTCTGGACAGATTAATTTGAATCCCATGATCCTGAGACCTCCCGCCAATGACGAAAAAATGGAAAGTTTTCCCTTGGCTTATCTTGCAGAAGGAGATTTTAGAAGTTATTTTTCTGATAAAGAAATTCCTGAAAAACCAAAAAAAGAACCTGAAAACAAAGAAGAGGAAGACAATGAAAAAGAGACAGATCAAATTGAGGAAAAGACTGAAGAGACCCCATTCAAGTCAGAAAAAGGGATTATCAAATCAGGAAGGCCAGGTAAAGTGTTTCTCATAGGGTCGGCTGAGATCCTCAAAGATAATTTATTTGATGAAAACGGAGAATCTCCCAATGCCCAGTTTATTTTAAATACCATTGACTATTTGAATGACAGAGAAGATATTGCGGTGATGAGAAGCAAAAACCAAAAGTTCAATCCTTTAAGGGATACCAAGCCGATCACGAGGAGTTTTATTAAAATTGTTAACGTTGGAGGTCTTCCTGCGTTATTCATTCTGGTTGGAATTTTTGTCTGGGCTAGACGTAAGGCCAAGAGAAAAATGATCAAAGCCGTTTTCATAAAACAAAAATAGCATCCGGAGGGAATCATGAAGCTACAAAAAGAATACATTATATTAACTGCTGTTATTTTGGTTTTGGTTTTGATTCTTATTGTGAGCTCAGATAGAAATAAAATGTCTTATAAACTTCCAAAAATTGAAAAAATCGAATCAGATTCTATCAGTCAATTGGAAATAAATACAAACAAAGAGTCCGTTTTGATCCAAAGAAGCCAAGATGAATGGTTGATAATGCCCCAACATTACAAGGCAGATCCAGATAAAGTCAATGAAATGCTGGATGTCATAAGAAATCTGACTTTAACTGAGCTTGTTTCAGATAAAGAGAATTACAGTCGATATGAATTAGATGAAGAGAATAAGATTCAAATCAAGGCTTTCAAAGAGGGAGAGTTAGTTAGGGAGTTTTTCATTGGAAAAGCGTCTTCCACATACAGTCACACTTACATAAAAATGGCAGGCAGCCCCCATGTTTTCCATGCGAGAGATTCATTTAGAAGTACTTTTGAGCAGAATGTCTCAGGGCTTAGAGATAAGTCAGTTATGGAATTTTTCCAGGAAGAAATAACGGGTTTAATCCTTTCCGGAGAATTTGGTTCTCTTGAATTGGAAAAACAATTAACTCAAGTTGAACCTAATTTGAAAGAACAGGAAGCACAGGAAGAGGGTGAAGTCACTCCTCCAAAGGAAGAAGAAGTCTGGTTGACACAGGATGAAAAAGAAGCCAAAAACAGTGAGGTCAATTCTATTTTATCAAAATTATCCAGTTTGAATTGTGATTCTTATATGGATGAACAGGAGAAAGAGAACTTAAAAAATCCAGTTTTTACCATAATAGCCAGAGGAGCCAAAGACTATAAGCTTGAAATCTATAAAAATAGGGAAGAAGAAGAGGAATATCCAGCTTTGTCATCTGAAAATGAATATCCTTTTCTGCTCACCAAATGGACAGCTGAAAGCTTAATGAAAAAGCCTGAGGATATTCTTAAGGAAAATACTGAAGATTGATCTACCTGGATTATTCACAAGTCTAGGTTGCTGTGTTGGATTTATGAAAATAATCAATTACCTTGATTTTGTCCCTCAATTTTCTGAGAAAGAAGCCATTTCTATTTCAGAAAAAGTCTATGGAAAGGATGTTTTGGCCAGCCCTCTTCCCAGTGAAAGAGACCAAAATTTTTTACTCGAAGAGAAAATTTCGGGAAAAAGGTATGTTCTAAAAATATCAAACCAGAAGGAAAAAAAAGATATTCTTGACCTCCAAAATTCAGCCATGGAGAGAATTTCTTCTTATTTAAAAACTCACTCCTGCCCTAAAATTTGTTTGACCAGGGAAGGAGAAAAAACAGCAAAAATAATTCATAATCAATCATCTCATTATGTTCGGATGGTCACTTATATTGAAGGGATTCCTCTGGGTGAAGCTCTTCCCCATACACCTGACCTCCTTCAATCCGTGGGAGAATTTATAGCCAGGATCGATCAGGCTCTTAAAGGTTTTTCACATCCAGCAGCCAAAAGAGAATTTCACTGGGACCTTCAGAGAGGACCTGAAACAATAAAGGAATTCATTAAATATATAGACAATCCTGATAAACGATCTTTGATCATGTCTTTTTATGAAAAATTCAAATCACAGGCAGTGCAAACAGTTTCGGAATTGGAAAAAACAGTAATCCATAATGATGGGAATGATTACAATATCCTTGTTAACTTTTCTGATAAAAGAAGTTTGAATCAGAAAAAGGTCTCTGGAATCATTGATTTCGGAGATATGGTTTATTCCTATACAGTGGGAGATATTGCTGTGACTGCAGCCTATGTGATGCTGGGAAAAGAAAACTTTTGGGATTCTGCCTTTCATTTGATCAAGGGTTATAGTGAAGTCTTGAGAATTTCTGATAAAGAGCTGGAAGCCATTTCTCATTTTATTTATTTAAGGCTGTGTATGAGTGTGGTTATATCCGCATTCCAAAAAAGGAAACACCCTGATAACAAATATTTAACCATCTCAGAAAAAAAAGCCTGGGCTCTTTTAAAAAAATTAGGAGAAACTAAGATCGACCCGGCTTATCTTATTGAAAGAACAAATGAGTGAGCCTGGATAGGAGAAAAAATGGAAAAACAAAAAACCCTCCAGCTAAGAAAAAAATATATTGGTCCTTCTTTAAGACTCTCTTACAAAAAACCCTTAAAAATGGTCAAAGGTTTTATGCAGTATCTTTATGATGAAAAGGGCCAAAAATACCTGGATGCCAGGAATAATGTTCCCCATGTGGGACACTGCCATCCTCGAGTCATCAATGCCGCTCAAAAGCAGATGTGTGTTCTCAATACCAATACCAGATATCTCCATGAAAATCTTGTTTTATATGCCCAAAAGCTGTCTGCTAAAATGCCTGAGCCACTAAATGTCTGCTATATTGTGAATTCTGGAAGCGAAGCCAATGATCTAGCTCTCCGCCTAGCCTGGACTTATACCCAAAAAAAGGATGTGATTGTCATTGATGGGGCCTATCACGGAAATCTAAGCTCCTTGATAGAAATCAGTCCTTATAAATTTGACGGTAAAGGCGGGACAGGGGCTCCATCCCATGTTCACAAGGTCAATACTCCAGATGGGTACAGGGGGAAATATAAATATCAGGACCCTTTGTCAGGAAAAAAGTATGCGGCTCAAATCAAGGATGTGATAGATAAAATAAGCAAAGAGGGAGAAGGATTGGCTGCTTTTATCTGTGAGTCTTTAATGGGCTGTGCAGGACAGATTGTTTTTCCTGAGAATTATCTTAAATATGCCTATAAACACGTGAGAAAAGCAGGGGGGATTTGTATCGCAGATGAAGTCCAGGTGGGATTTGGTAGAGTTGGCTCTCATTTTTGGGGATTTGAAACACAAAACATAGTCCCTGACATAGTAACATTGGGAAAACCAATAGGAAATGGTTTTCCATTAGCTGCAGTGGTCACAAGACCTGAGATCGCCAAAGCTTTTGACAATGGCATGGAATACTTCAACACTTTTGGAGGAAATCCAGTATCATGTGCTGTGGGAATGGCGGTTTTAGATGTTATTGAACAAGAAAAATTAATGCAGAACGCCTGCACTACAGGGAAATATTTCAAGGAAAAATTAAAAAAATTAAAAACCAGACATCCTCTTATAGGGGATGTCAGAGGCATGGGTTTATTTCTGGGAGTGGAGCTTGTTTTGGATGAAGGAAAAATGACTCCTGCAACGGAACAGGCTGATTATATCGTAGAAAAAATGAAACAGGAAAGAATCTTGACCAGCACTGACGGACCATTTCAAAATGTCCTAAAAATCAAGCCTCCGTTGGTGTTTGATAAGGATAATGCTGATTTATTTGTATCTAAACTGGATCAGATATTAGTTTCCCTAATATAAAACTTTATCTTCTCCGAGCTCTTCAATTCTTTTATTGATCCAATCGATGATCAAGTCTCTGCGCATCAGTACAGCTTCTATTTCTTCATCTGTCAGATACTCACCCACGACATTCCTTATGACTTCATGATTCAGAGACTTTAATTTCTCCACAAAATCTCTGGGCAGCTGTTTCATGAGTCTGGCACCTTCTTTATAATTTTCATCATAGATCAACTTTTTTGTGAAATTTTTAGAAGTTCTGAAGCTTCTGGAGTGATCAATCAGAATCATGCGCCAGTCTTCGGTGATCAAAAATTGATTTTGATGTCTGTCTTCATTCGCAATGAGGTTATCAAAAGCTCTCTGAAGATAAAGGGCTCTGTTCCAGTAAAACACTTTAATGGAAGGAACATCTATATTTTTATCGTATTTATCCTTTAAGCTTATCCAGGCATCGATCCAGAGCTGACACGAGCCCCTGCTGCCTTGGAATCTTCTTTCAACTGTGGGGGGAACCATATACAGTCCCAAGTGATTACTCAGTCTATAGGCAGCGATTTCCCACGGCCAGCCTTCTAAAAAACCTCTCATGCGTCCTTCTGGATTTTTCCATAAGGCTTGTTTGGCAATTCCATCTTTTTCTAATTGAAGTACATAAGGGTTGGTAACTGCTTCCCGGCTCCTCATCTGTTCATGTCCTGTGATCTCTGCTGTTTTTAGATATTCCTCCCACTTTTCCATTTCCTCTACTTCTTCAGGTGTGAATTGAGGAAATGTCTGGAAACTGAACGCAACAATAAATATCAATAGAAAAGTAAATCTAAAAAATTTTTTCATTCTTACCCTCCTTATTCCTTATTTCATTCAGGTTAAGGAAATTTTCTCTATAAAAGCAGTAAATGTCAAATATATATTAAAAATTTTCTGCTCTTTCTGCAAAAACATCTGTTAAAAAAGCACGGCCTCTTTGCCGTATTGTTTGATGAGATTTATGATTGTTCTAATGATTATATTTTTTCTTTCTAACAATGCATTGATCTCTCTTTTATTTAAATAAGGATCCAGCTCTGATTCCAATCTGCTGTTGTTTATATCAAGAAGTTTTTCATATAGATTTTCAGAACAGCGCTCAATACGGCATTCAGGTGGAATATCAGGAGAAGGAGAGAAAGCTTCAGAGAAATCAACTCTCCAGACTTTCCAATTATCCAATTGAATGAGTGTATCATTGATATCACTGCATTGGTCATAAACAAGGATTTCAAATATTTTTATCACATCCAGGTCTTTATTAAATTCTTGGGGATTCTTTGGTTGGATGTTTCTGATTTGTCTGTCTCGTTCAGTCATCACCTTTTCTATTAAGAGTTGGAGAGAACCTATTTGATTGTTTATTTTTCTTTCAACAGTTGGAGGAACAATATTAAGGCCGAGCATCTTATTGAGATTGAAGGCTGCGATTTCATATTTATAGCAATCAGGAAGAAGAGCAGGTCTTGGTCTGTTGACATGTTTAAAAATTGCTGTGATTTCTTTTTCTCCATCTTTAAGAGCAACCCTCCATTGGTTAGTTCTTCCCATTTCTAAATTTTTCTTGATTGAAGTGATAGGAGCATTTTTTAAAAATTTTTCTATTTCATCTTGGTTTATAGAATTTTTGCTCTTAATGGAAAATGAACAGGAAAGAAATAGAACCATAAAGACAACCAGAATGGATAAAAATTTATTATTCGTTTTTTTCATTGGCTTCACTCCATATAAAGAAATTTCCATTTTCAATGATCAAAGCGCTGAGAATCCCGCCGTAAACCTCAGAGATTCCTGTGTCAATGATCCAAACTCTTCCATTGAAACGGCTCATGTTTTCCTCGGAAGCAATCATTCCTGTTTTAGGGGTATGAGCTATGACCATGGCCCGAGCATCTAGATTGTCAAATATGATATCCACTTCTGGTTTAAAAAAATTTTCATCCTGTCTGGCTAATTCTCTGTACCAAAATGGGCCATCGCTCTGATAAACGATTTCCAGATCGATTTTAGGAGTTAGGTCTTTAAGATAAGCTCTTTGAATGATTGACAGTTCATATCTTGATCGGTCGTTGATTTGTTTTAATTTCCATTTGGAAAATTTCGGACTAATCCCACCGTGGACAAAGACAATATTATTTATTTTAATCACCGTATTGTGTTTTAAAATCCAATCCCCGTATTTTTCATTGAAATTTACGAAATATTTTCTTTTGGCCTGCTCGTCATTATTCATTAGATGATACCAATATTGTTCAAGGAGTTTATTTCGATCAGAATTGGATGCTTTATAATCCCTAATAAAATCTCTTTCTTTCTTTTCCCTATATCTATCTGGAAGGAAAGAGACAAACTGCTCAGGAGAGACATAACCCTGCTCTAAAGAGATTCCAGTGATATTCATCTCTTCATGGTTTCCGATCAAAAAGTGAACCATCCCCCCAGCTTCTTGTGCTTCATTCTCCATATCCATCAAAAGATCCAGCACTTTTCTTGCATGGGGGCCTCTGTCCATCACATCTCCTGTTTGAACAAAATGTGTTTGTCCAGCTTTCCAGTGTAATTGATCGGATAAAATCCCTGTTTTTTTTAGGATGGTTATAAAATTATCGTAATCACCATGGATATCTCCGACTGCTACGATCTTTTTCACTCCTGTCCAGATGCAATGTGAATCTTTGGCATGGACAGGAAAGACAGCTAATGTAAAGAATAAGAGAACTATGAACAGCAAACCTATAAATCTGAACTTTTTCATTTTCCCCATAATTAAATTATAACTCCAGTAAATCCAATAAACAAGTATGACTTAGGTCGTGAGTCCTTTTTCCTTAAGCCATGAGTCATTGAATATGTTGCTGAGATACCTGTTGGCTGAATCAGGAAATATTGTGACTATTCTGGCGGGACGATCAATTTTTCGAGCTAATTTAAGGGCTCCCCACACAGCAGCTCCACTAGATCCTCCGGCAAGGATAGCTTCTTTTTCTGATGTTTTTCTTGTCATTTCAAAAGCGATTTTATCAGTCACTTGATAAATATCATCTATGACTGAGAAATCAACACATTTTATAAGAAATTCATCGCCAAGTCCTTCGATTAAATAAGGTGATGGTTTTATTTTTTTTCCTGTATGGAAATAATCATAAAAGATGGATCCTTTTGGATCAATGGCAATGACCTGAATGTTAGGATCTTTTTCTTTTAAAAATTTGGCCACTCCGCATATAGTGCCCCCAGTCCCGATTCCAGCCACAAAATAGTCAATGTTTCCATTCATCTGCTCCCAGATTTCAGGACCTGTGGTTTTGTAATGAGCTTCATTGTTTTTCCGGTCATTGTGCTGATCTAAATAATAACTGTTAGGAGTTTTTCCAGCAATTCTGGGTGCTAAATTGTTATAACTTTCAGGAGATTCAGGAGGTAAGGTTGAATCGACCAGAACCAGATCCACATTCATAGCTCTAAGTATCTTTAATTTATCAGGGCTAGTGGAATCGCGGATAACTATTTTAAGATTGTATCCTTTGATCAAACAAACCACAGCTAGAGCTAAAGCTGTGTTTCCGCTTGAGTTTTCTATGATGGTATCTCCTGGTTTGATTTTTCCCTTTTTCTCTGCATCTTCAATCATGTATTTGGCAATTCGATCTTTAACACTCCCTGCAGGATTGAAAAATTCCAATTTTGCAAATATATCTGATTTTACATCCTTGGATATTTGATTTAGCTTAACCATAGGGGTGTTTCCGATGGTCTCAACAATATTTTGATAGATTTTATTGGTTTTCATGATTAGATTTGTCCTTTAATCGAGTTGACCGACAACTTTTTCCACTCTTTTCAGGATTTCACAAGACTTAACAATTTCCTTCATTTTTGTATGGTCAGGGTATAAGGGACGGTCTTCATCCAGAAAATCGATGTGTTTTCGGATGACTTTTTTGGCCTCAGAAACCCCTTTTCCAACTTTAAATTCTCTGAAATCCAGAGCCTGAGCTGCAGCCATAAATTCAATACCCAAAATTCCATAAGCATTATCCAGGATCTGGAAATTTTTAATGGCTGTGTTCATGCCCATGGAAACAAAATCCTCCTGATCAGCAGCAGCAGGGATAGACTGGATTGAAGCGGGGGTGCAAAGTATCCTCTGTTCCACGATTTGCATATCTGCGGTGTACTGGCTTAACATGAGCCCAGAAAACATGCCCGCTCCTTTGGTCAGAAAAGGTGGGAGGCCCACACTCAGAGCAGGGTTGTTAAGCCTGTTTAAGCGCCTCTCAGACATCACTGATACCATGGTGATAGCCGCTCCAGCCATGTCCATGGGAAGAGACACCGGAGTTCCCTGGAAATTGGCGCCTGAAATTTGCTGATCATCTTCAGGGAAGAAAATTGGATTGTCTCCAACTCCATTTAATTCAATTTCTACTTGCAGCCGGGCATAGGAAAGAGCATCGCGAGCTGTTCCAATGACCTGGGGAGTGGATCGCATGGAGTAAGCATCCTGGACTTTGCACTTGATT